>DASQDS010000532.1:0-8858 GCA_035634075.1 Pilimelia sp.
CGACGACGGCCGGCACGGCGTCCGCCGGCGCCGGGCCCGACCAGGCCGCGAGGGCCAGCGGCCCGGCACCCGCCCGGCCGTTGTCGGGCTGCAGGTAGACCCGCGCGAACGGCACATCGGCCGGTTCGTCGGCCAACACCCGGGCCACCTCGCGGGCCAGCGCCGCCGCGTCCGTCACGTCGGCCAGCCGGGACCCGAGCTGCCCGAGAAGGCGGAGCCGGCGCTCGCCCACGACCCGGCCGGTGGTGTCGCTGACGATGCCCAGAACCCCGTCGACGGTGCCGCTCGCGCCCCGGACGGGGTCGTAGGACACGTCGAAGTAGGTCTCCTCCGGGTAGCCGTGGCGGATCACCGTGAACGGGTGGTCGGTCGCCCAGAAGGCCTCGCCCGTGCGCAGGACGCCCTCGATCAGCGGGCTCAGCACGTCCCACAGCTCGGCGAAGACCTCCCGGGCCGGCCGCCCGAGCGCCGCCGGGTGCTTCGCGCCGAGGACCGGGGTGTACGCGTCGTTGTAGAAGCAGTTCAGCTCGGGGCCGCAGAACAGGACGATCTGGGCCCGCGAGGAGAGCAGCTGGCCCAGCGCGTTGACCAGGTCGGGCGGCCACTGCCCGGGCTGGCCGAGCGGCGAGTTGGCCCAGTCGAACGCCCGCAGGCGGGCCCGCATCTCCCCGCCGCCCTCGTAGAGCCAGGCCGGGTCCACGGTGCCGCCGGTGGCCGCGGGCCGCGCGAGGATGTCCTCCCCCGACGCTGAGCCCATCGGCCCCTCCCCGCCCCGCCCGATGGCCCCCATCTGTCCATCGGCTGCTGTGCGCCTACTACCCGGCCGACTCGGGACCGTAACCCGGTGCCGCCGGGCCGACCCGCGCCGCCTGCACGAGGGCGGCGAACGGCCGCACGTCGGCGGCGGCCTCCGGGTGCCACTGCACGCCGAGCACGAACCGGCGGCTGCCGTCCTCCACCGCCTCGACCACGCCGTCGTCGGTCCAGGCCGTCGGGGTCAGCCGGCCCGGGTCGGCGACACCCTGGTGGTGGTACGCGTTGACCTCCGCCTCGGTGCCCATGATGCCGGCGATCCGGCTGCCCGGGGCGCACCGGATGCCGTGCGAGCCGTACACGCCGATCCCCGGGCGGTGCCGGTCGTGGCCCACCAGGTCCGGCAGGTGCTGATATAGGCGGCCGCCGCTCGCGACGGTGAGCAGCTGCATGCCGCGGCACACGCCCAGCACCGGCAGGTCGGCGGCGAGAGCCGCGGTGAGCAGGGCGAACTCACCCGCGTCCCGGTCCGGGCGGGTGTCGGTGAGCGGTTCCGGTGCCGCCCCGTACCGCGCCGGGCTCACGTCGGCGCCCCCGGCCAGCACGAGGCCGTCGAGCACGCGGACCACGTCGCCGTCGCGTTCGTCCGGAGGCAGCAGGACGGCCCGCCCGCCCGCCGCGGTGACCACCTGCACGTACGTGTGCGGCAGCAGCGCGGCCGGCAGGTCCCGCCAGACCCCCCAGCTCGCCGGCTCGACGTAGCACGAGATGCCGATGATGGGCCGCACCTGTCCACCGTTTCCCTAGAGCGGCGTGACGTACGCGGCGGTGATCCCGCCGTCGACGACGAACTGGGCAGCCGTCATGAACGACGCGTCGTCGCTGGCGAGGAACGCGGCGGCGGCGGCGATCTCGGCCGGCTCGGCGAACCGGCCCATCGGCACGTGCACCAGGCGGCGCGCGGCCCGCTCCGGGTCGGCCGCGAAAAGCTCCATCAGCAGCGGCGTGGCCACGGGCCCGGGGCACAGCGCGTTCACCCGGATGCCCGAGCGGGCGAACTGGACGCCGAGTTCCCGGGTCATCGCCAGCACGCCGCCCTTGCTGGCGGTGTACGCGATCTGGCTGGTCGCCGCGCCCATCAGCGCCACGAAGCTCGCCGTGTTGATGATCGAGCCCTTGCCCTGCCGCAGCATGTGCGGGATGGCGTACTTGCAGCACAGGTAGACGCTGGTGGTGTTCACCCGCAGTACCCGTTCCCAGGCGGCCAGCCCGGTGTCCAGGATCGAGTCGTCGTCCGGCGGCGAGATGCCCGCGTTGTTGAACGCCACGTCCACCCGGCCGTGCCGCCGGGCCACCCCGTCGAACAGGTCCCGCACCATCGCCTCGTCGGCCACGTCGCAGGGGACGAACTCGCCGCCCACCTCGTCGGCGACGGCCTCGCCCGCGGCCGCGGCGAGGTCCGCGCAGACCACCCTCGCCCCCTCCGCGGCGAACCGGCGGGCGGTCGCCAGCCCGATGCCGCTGCCCGCGCCGGTCACCACCGCCACCCGCCCCGCCAGTCGCTCCACCGCCCCGCCCTCCTAGCCGTCCGTCGCCTAGCCGTCCGTCGCCAGGAACACGTTCTTGGTCTCGGTGAATGCCAGCGGCGCGTCCGGCCCCAGCTCGCGGCCGAGGCCGGACTGCTTCACCCCGCCGAACGGCGTCCAGTACCGCACCGAGGAGTGCGAGTTGACGCTGAGGTTGCCCGCCTCCACGCCGCGGGCGACGCGCAGCGCGCGGCCGAGGTCTCGGGTCCAGAGCGAGCCGGACAGGCCGTACTCGGTGTCGTTGGCCAGCGCCACGGCCTGCGCCTCGTCGTCGAACGGCAGCACCGAGACCACCGGCCCGAAGATCTCCTCGCGCCAGTGCCGGTCCGCCGGCGAGTCGGCCAGCAGCACTGTCGGCGGGTGCCAGAAGCCGGCGCCGTCGGGCGCCGAGCCGGTGAAGGCGACCCGCGCCCCGTCGACGTACCCGCGGACCGAGGCGCGCTGCCCGGCCGAGATCAGCGGCCCCATCTCGGCGTCGTCGCGCGCCGGGTCGGTCACCCGCAGGCCCTTGACCGCCGGCTCCAGCAGGGCCAGGAACTTCTCGTACGCCGGGCGCTGCACGAGGATCCGCGAGCGCGCGCAGCAGTCCTGGCCGGCGTTGTCGAAGACGGCGTACGGCGCCGTCGCCGCCGCCCGCTCCAGGTCGGCGTCGGCGAACACGATGTTGGCGCTCTTGCCGCCAAGCTCCAGCGTCAGCCGCTTCACCTGGGCGGCGCAGCCCGCCATGATGCGCTTGCCGACCTCGGTGGACCCGGTGAAGCAGACCTTGCGGACGGCCGGGTGGGTCACGAACCGCTCGCCGACCACGCTGCCCTTGCCGGGCAGCACCGTCAGGACCCCCTCGGGCAGCCCGGCCGCGAGCGCGAGCTCGCCGATCCGCAGGGCGGTGAGCGGGGTCAGCTCGGCGGGCTTGAGCACCACCGTGTTGCCGGCCGCGAGCGCCGGCGCGAAGCCCCACGCGGCGATCGGCATCGGGAAGTTCCACGGCACGATCACCCCGACCACGCCGAGCGGCTCGTGGAAGGTCACGTCCAGCCCACCGGCGACCGGGATCTGCCGGCCGGCCAGCCGCTCCGGCGCGCCGGCGTAGTAGTCGAGGACGTCCCGGACGTTGCCGGCCTCCCAGCGGGCGTTGCCGATGGTGTGCCCGGCGTTGCGGACCTCGAGCGCGGCCAGCTCGTCGACGTGCGCGTCCACCACGGCGGCGAAGCGGCGCAGCAACCGCGCCCGGTCGCCCGGGGACACCGCGCGCCACCGCTCGAAGGCCGCCGCGGCGCGCCCGATCGCGGCGTCCGTGCCGGCCTCGGTGGTCGCGGGTACCGACGCGATCACCTCGGCGGTGGCCGGGTTGACCACCTCACTGACCGGCGCCCCGGCCTCGCGGGTCGCCTCAGAGGCGTTCGAAGCCACGGAACAGCTCCCAGTCGGTGACGGCGGCGTCGAACGCGGCGAGCTCCACCCGCGCGTTGTTGGCGTAGTGCGCGACCACCTCGTCGCCGAACGCCGCCCGGGCCACCGCGGAGGACTCCCAGCCCGCGAGCGCGTCGCGCAGGGTGGCCGGCACCCGGGGCGCCGAGGAGTCGTCGTACGCGTTGCCGGTGAACTCGGGCTCGAGCTCCAGCTCGCCCTCCAGGCCGTGCAGGGCGCCGGCGACGAGCGCGGCGATCGCCAGGTACGGGTTGACGTCGGCGCCCGGCACCCGGTTCTCCACGCGGCGGGCCTGGCCGTGGCCGGCGATCCGCAGCGCGCAGGTGCGGTTGTCGGTGCCCCAGCGGATGGCGGTCGGCGCGAACGAGCCGGGCTGGTAGCGCTTGTACGAGTTGATGTGCGGCGCGTAGAAGAGGCTGAGCTCGCTCATCGTGGCCAGCAGGCCGGCGAGCGCGCGCTGCCCGGTGACCGACAGGTGGCCGGGCCCGTCGCCCGGCATGGCGGCCCCGCCGTTCGCGTCGAGCAGGGAGAAGTGGATGTGGCAGGAGTTGCCCTCGCGGGCGTTCGGCTTGGCCATGAAGGTGATCGAGACGCCCTCCTGGGCGGCGATCTCCTTGGCCCCGTTCTTGTAGATGACGTGGTGGTCGGCGGCGGTCAGCGCGTCCGCGTACCGGAACGCGATCTCGTGCTGGCCGAGGTTGCACTCGCCCTTCGCGCTCTCCGGCACCAGGCCGGCGCCCGCCATCTCGTTGCGGATGCGGCGCAGCAGCGGCTCCACCCGGGCCGTGCCGAGGAGCGAATAGTCGACGTTGTAGAGGTTCGCCGGGGTCAGGTCGCGGTAGCCGCGCCGCCAGGCATCCTCGTAGGAGTCGCGGTAGAGGACGAACTCCAGCTCGGTGCCGGCGTACGCGGTGAGGCCGTGCGCGGCGAGGCGGTCCAGCTGGCGGCGCAGGATCTGCCGCGGGGAGGCCACCACGTCCTCGCCGTCGCCCTCGCCGGTCCACCGCAGGTCCGCCAGCAGCATCGCGGTGCCGTCCTGCCACGGCACCCGGCGCAGCGTGGCGAAATCCGGCACCATCGCGAAGTCGCCGTAGCCGCGGTCCCAGGACGACATCTCGTAGCCGGCCACGGTGTTCATGTCCACGTCGACGGCCAGCAGGTAGTTGCAGCCCTCGCTGCCGTGGCCGACCACCTCGTCGAGGAAGTACCGGGCGTGGAACCGCTTGCCCTGCAGGCGGCCCTGCATGTCGACGAGCCCGAGCACCACCGTGTCGATCTCACCGGCGTCCACCGCCAGGGCCAGTTCCTCCACCGTGAGCGGTGCCGTGCGTGCCGTCATGCGACAACCTCCGAGGCCATAAGGTCTACTAGTACACCAACAAGAGCCCGGGTCACCACGGGCCGGCGGCCCGTCACGGGAGCAGCCCGCGCAGCAGCGCCGCCGTGCCGTCGCAATGCTCCGCCATGCCCTGCCGCGCGGCCGGGGCGTCGCCGGCGAGGATCGCGTCCACGATCCCGGCGTGCTGGGCGTCCGAGTGGTCCAGGTTGCGCGGGATCACCGGGATCGCCGCCAGCAGCCGGTCCAGGGTGAGCTGTACGTCGGCCACCGCCGCGGCCAGCGACGGGCTGCCGCTGGCGGCGGCGATCGCCAGGTGCAGCCTCGAGTCGGCGACCCGGCGGTTGGCGGGGTCGCGGTCCCGCGATGCGGCCAGGCAGGTCACCAGGTGCTGGCGGTCGGCCGCCGACAGCGCCCGCCCGGCCGCCAGCCCGGCGGCGCCCGGCTCGAGCACCCGCCGGAAATCCAGGGCGTCGGGCAGCGACGTGCCCATCTGGCGGGCCACCGCGCTCGGGTCCGGCAGGTCGGCTGCCGAGCGCGCCGGCGCGGCCGAGACGACGAACGTGCCGCCGCCCCGGCCGCGCCGGGACCCCCGGTAACCGGCGGCGCGCAGCGCGGCGAGCGCCGCCCGCAGCGTCACCCGGCTGACCCGGAGCCGCGCGGCGAGCTGGCGCTCTGGCGGCAGCCGCTCGCCGACGTCGACCAGCCCCAGCTTGATCGCCTGGACCAGGCGCGCCACCGTGATCTCGAAGGCGTTCCCGCCCCGGACCGGGCGCCACGCCGGCGCCCCGGCCGAGACCGCCGGGTCCCGTTCCGCCATGTCCCGTCCCCTCGCGCGCCGACCACACCGGCGTCGATCCACCGTCGATGATGTCACCCATCGATCCGGCGGGCGGGCGGCGGGCGGGCGCCGGGCGCTCCGGCGGGTCAGGCACCCAGGTGCTGCTTCAGCATGTCACCCCAGCCGGACTGCATCATGCTGGTGAACTTCCACTCGCCGCCGGCCTTGCCGAGCACGTCGACGTACCGCATGTGCTGGGTCTGGCCGGCCACCGTGACCGCCGAGTCGGTCACCACGACGGCGAGATCGCCGTTGAGGAAGACCGGCTGGCGGTGGTTGGCCAGCTCGATCGACCCGGCGTCGGCGCCCAGGTCCATCGCCTGGACGAACGTCGCCCGGTCCCACTGCTGGGCGACGTACTCCCCGGCCGAGTCGTTGGTCATCACCGTCAGGGGAAAGATCGCCATGTCCGCCATGGCCTCGGTCTCGTTGCGGCCGGCGTGGGCGTCGTAGCGGTCGAACCACGCCAGCAGGCCCGCCGTGTCCTGCGCGGTGGGGGCGAACGGGGCGGCGGAGAGCGGACTCTGCTCGGTCATGAGTCTCCTCGGTGTCGCTGTAGGGTGTCCGGCGTATATCGTACACCGTACACCGTACACCGTACACCGTACAGCGTATTGAGATCACGGCGCCGGCGGCGTCACCTCCGCCGCGTCCGGGATGTTGTGCTGCGGCCCGGTGAACCAGCGGCGGGCGCTGAGCACCCAGTACAGGCCCGCGCCGCCCAGCACCACGAGCACCGCGACGATCGTGTAATTGAAGTTGGCCGCCGTGATCGGACTGGCCGCCGGGAGCACGAAGAGCACGCAGATGACCGCGACCCAGGCGATCGCCAGCCAGCCCACCGGGGCGCTCCACCGGCCGAGGTTCCACGGCCCGACCGGGAAGTCCGGCCGCAGGCGGCGCAACAGCACGGGGGTCACGTACGCGATGTAGAGGCCGATGACGGCGATCGAGGTGGCGGCGAGGTAGGCCGTGGTGTTCCACAGCGACGGCAGCACCAGCAGCGTCGAGCAGGCCACGCACAGCCAGATCGAGTTGGTCGGCGTACCGGTGCGCGGGTTGACCCGCTTCCACAGGCGGGAGCCGGGAAGTGCGCCGTCGCGAGCGAAGGCGTACGCCATCCGCGAATTCGCCGTCACCGACGCCATCCCGCAGAAGAACTGGGCCACGACGCAGATGAACAGCAGGAAGGCGCCGAGGTTGTCGCCGGCCGCATCGATGAAGATCTGCGCCGGCGGGAGGCCGAGCTCGGTGGTCCGCTGCGCGTCGTAGTCCTGGATGGACCAGGTGATCGCGAACAGCAGCACGAAGCCGGCGAGCACCGACACCACGACGGAGTAGACGATGCCGCGCGGCGCGGCGCGGGCCGCGTCGTGCGTCTCCTCCGCGACATGGGCGCTGGCGTCGTAGCCGGTGTAGGTGTACTGCGCCATCAGCAGGCCGATCAGGACGGCGTACGCGGCCGCCCCGCCGAAGGTGAAGCCGGTCTCGTTGCGCACCTCGAAGAAGACCTCCGAGATGGGCTTGTGCTGGTCCGGGACGATCGCCAGCACCCCGACGATCACCGCCACGCCGACCAGGTGCCACCAGGCGCTGATGTCGGAGAGGAGCCGGACCAGGTTCACGCCGAAGGTGTTGAGCAGGCCGTGCGCGACGATGATGACCAGGAAGATGCCGAACGTGCGCGCGGTGGTCACCTCCATGTCGAAGGTGAGGCCGAGGAAGGCCGACGTGGTGATGGCGGCGCCGAAGTCGATGGCGGCGGTGACCGCCACCTCGCCCAGGAAGTTGAACCAGCCGACGAACCACGCCCACGCGGCCTTGTTGCGCTTGGCCAGCGCGGCGGCCCACCAGTACAGGGCGCCGGCCGTCGGGTACACCGAGCAGATCTCCGCCATCGCCAGGGCCACGAAGGTCACCATGACGCCGACGAACAGCCAGCCCAGCGTGATGGCCATCGGGCCGCCGGCCGACATCGCGATGCCGTACGAGGTGATGGCCCCGGCGAGAATGGAGATGATCGAGAACGAGACGGCGAAGTTGGAGAACCCCGACAGCTTGCGCCGCAGCTCCTGCTGGTAGCCGAGCTCGGCGAGCCGCTCCTCGTCGGTCATCGGCGCCCCGGGCCCGTTCGTGGTTGCGCTCATCGCTGTCTCCTTGCCGCCGCGAGGGACGGCTGTGACGTACGCCACGGCCTTGCGGGCGATCATCGCGCCGGACGCGGCCGAGGGTCAACGTGTCTCCGCCGAATATCGCTCGCGTTCAGACCTTTGGCCGACTCGGTGAACATTCCGTAATCAATCATTCACTTGGCGCTACCTTTCGGCCCCCGTACCATCGGCGAAACGGCCATAGGTGGTGACGGATGTCCGACGCGACGGACTGGGACGACCTCGACGCCGTGCCCGAGCCGACCACCCATCCCGCCGGGCCGGTCGTCAACGGCACGGTCGTCGGGCTGGAGCCCGGCTACACCCGCGAGGTGCGGGTCGGCCAGCCCGTGCTCGCCGCCGTGCTGGCGGCCTCCACCGTCGCCCGCGCGGTCGGTGGACTGCTAGTCTCCGCCGTGCGCGCCGGCCCGCGCGCCGGCGGCCGGCCCGGCTGGAAGGGCCTGCGCAAGGGGCCCGACTACCTGGTGACACCGCTGCGCCTGCGCGACACCCGCGGGCTGCTGTGCGAGGTGGAGATCCACGGGTACGTCTCCCGCCGCGCGCTGGAGCCGGGCGACCGGCTGCGTGCCCGGGTGCGCCGCCAGCGCGACCGGGCGCTGCCGCCGCGGGTCGAGCGGATCGCGAACCTGACCACCGGCCAGGTCCTCCAGCCGAGCGCACCGACCCTGTGGTCGCACCTCGGCCCCGCGCTGGTCCTGCAGGCCCTCTTCGGCGTCGCCCTCCTGGCGGCGACCGCGGCGGCG
>DASQDS010000533.1:0-1845 GCA_035634075.1 Pilimelia sp.
CGCCCGGGGAATCACGGCCGCGTTCCTGTACCGCACCGACCGCGTTCGGCTGCCCACGCCCGCCGCCGCCGACCCGGTGCTCGGGGCGGCCCCCGCGGTCGCCTACCGCGCGCCGGGCGGGCCCGCCAACGCCGACGTGCAGAACCCGAAGGCGCTGAACGCGGAGCTGCCGGCGGACGTCGACAGGTCCACCGGGGTGGACGGCGACCGGGTTTACACCCGGGCGCCGCAGGTCGGCCGCTTCACGGTCGCCGCCGCGCCGGGCTCCCGCGACTCGTTCACGCTGTGGGCGGTGGCCAACCACTTCTCGTCCACGCCGCAGGCGCGGGTGGGCCAGCGGCGGGAGCAGGCGGCGTACGGCGCGGCGATCGTGGCCGCGGTCGAGGCGGCCGACCCGGCCGCCCGGGTCGTCTACGGTGGCGACCTCAACGTGTTCCCGCGCCCCGACGAGCCGCTGCCCGACGCCCCGTCGGACCAGCTCGCCCCGCTGTACGAGGCGGGCCTGCGCAACCTGTGGGCGGACCTGGTGGCGCAGGCGCCCGCCGCGGCGTACTCGTACGTCTTCCAGGGCCAGGCGCAGACGCTGGACCACCTGTTCGTCAACGGGCCGTTGCACGCCGACCTCCGCGCGGTGCGGGCGGCGCACATCAACGCCGACTGGCCCGCGGCGCATCCCGGGGACGGCTCGCGTGGCGCCAGCGACCACGACCCGCAGGTGGCGGTGTTCCGCTCGCTGCCCGCGCTCGCGGTCGCGGACGTGACGGTGGCGGAGGGCGACGCGGGCACCGGCGCGGCCGTGTTCACCGTCACCGCGTCCCGGCCGATCGCGCACGACGTGCGGGTGTGCGCGGCGACGCTGCCCGGCACGGCGTCGGCGGGCACGGACTTCCGGCCGTACGCCGGGTGCCGCACGCTCGCCGCCGGGCGCACCGCCATCGCCTTCCCGGTCGCGGTGGTCGGGGACCGGCGGCGGGAGCCGGCCGAACGCTTCTCGCTGGCCGTCGCCGGCCTGGCGGCCGTCCACCTCGCCGATCCGCTCGCCACCGCGACTGTGACGGACGACGACTGACCGGCCCGATTGACGGCGCCCCGGGCGCCCTGGGCGGGCCGCGGGACGAACGGCGGGGCCGCGTTCCCCCGTATCGTGAAACAACACGACGCGGACCCGGCCGTTCGTCGTCGCCGCGGACTAGGTCATCCGCCCGCCGTAACGCAGAGTGCCGCTCGGCCGGGTCCATGGTCAACGCGAAGGTCTCGGTTTTGGCACGTTCTTCGGTATACCGAAAGGGCCCGGCGCGCTGCCGGCGTCGGCGGTGATCGACGTAATGGGCCCGCCAGCAGGCCGGTTGCTGTAATCAGAAGATCGACTCGGGCGTATCGGACACACTTGGCCGGCGGCCGATCGTGTGGTTGCATCGCCTCGACGGAATGACGCGGGTGTGTGTTCACGCGGGGGTGGCGGCGCCCACGGCCCCGCGCCACGGCCCGCTTGTCGGGGGAGGAACGGTGCCTACGGGTTCGTCACAGCTCGCGTCGGTGCCGCGCGGGGCGGCGGTGCCGTCGCTCGTCCGGTGGGGCTTGTCGAGCGACGCTGACCTGGTGTTCCGCACGATCGTGACGATGGGGGCGCGGTCGGCGCGGTTGTTGGGTACGGAGCTGGGGTTGCCGGCGCGGCGGGTCGACGACGCGTTGGCGGAGTTGCATACGGCGGGGGCGGTGACGCCGGTGCTCGGCGGGGGCCGCTCGGGTGGGCGCGGGCAGTTGTGGTTGGTGCGGTCGGCGACCGAGGCGGTGGCCAACGTGCGGGCGCGCCGGTTGCGGCATGTCAACCGGGAGGCGCAGGCG
>DASQDS010000534.1:0-3128 GCA_035634075.1 Pilimelia sp.
CGCGCGCCGGCGCGGGTGCCACCGCGCCCTCGTCGAGCACGACGTGCTCGGCCTGCGTGCCCGGCGCCGACAGGACGTCGCGCAGGCCGACGACCGCGTCGCCGACGGCGAACCGGGCCACCCCCGGCCCCGCCGCGGCCACCTCGCCGGCCACGTCCCAGCCCAGCCACACCCGCTCGGCCGGGGCGAACAGGCCGGCGCCGGTCAGCAGGCCCGCGCGGGTGGACAGGTCGATGCGGTTCACCGACGCGGCGGCGACGCGGATGCGCACCTGGCCGGGGCCGGGTTCGGGCACGGGGACGTCGGCGATCTCCAGGACCTCGGGTCCGCCGAAGCGGCGGACGATCACAGCTCTCATGGCACGAACGCTAGGAGCGTTACTCTCTACCGGTAAGTAGGCACCCTGAGGTGCGTAGGGAACGGGGAGGTACGCCCGATGGTGACCATGCCGGCCACCGAGCGCCGCGAGCAGGAACGCCAGCGCTACAACGCCAACCTGGCGGGCTGTCCGGGCCACGAGCTGCTGGCGACGCTCAGCGACAAGTGGGTGACCCTCGTCCTGAGCGCGCTGGCGGACGGCCCCCGGCGCTACCGGGACCTGTCCCGCACCATCGCCGGCGCGAGCCAGAAGATGCTCACCCAGACCCTGCGCAAGCTGGAACGCGACGGCCTGCTGACCCGGACCGTCACGCCGTCGGTGCCGGTCCGGGTGGACTACGAGCTCACGCCGCTCGGGGACAGCCTGCTGCCCATCCAGCGGGCCATCAAGGGCTGGGCCGAGTCGCACATCGAGCAGGTGCACGCGGCGCGCGCCGCGTACGACCGCCGCCTCAGCTGAGGCGCTCCACCACCATGGCCATCCCCTGGCCGCCGCCCACGCACATGGTCTCCAGGCCGACGGTGCCGTCGTGCCAGTCCAGGGCGTTGAGCAACGTGCCGGTGAGCCGGGCCCCGGTCATCCCGAACGGGTGCCCGACCGCGATCGCGCCGCCCATCACGTTCAGCTTCTCCAGCGGGATGCCCAGCTCCCGGTAGGACGGCACGACCTGGGCGGCGAACGCCTCGTTGATCTCGAAGAGGTCCACGTCGTCGACCGTCATCCCGGCCCGCGCGAGCGCCTGCCTCGACGCCTCCACCGGACCCATTCCCATGATCTCCGGCGACAGCGCCGTGAGGCCCGTGGACACGATCCGGGCGATCGGCGTGACACCCAGGTCGCGGGCCCGGGCGTCGCTCATGATGACCACCGCCGCGGCCCCGTCGTTGAGCGGGCAGCAGTTGCCGGCGGTCACCCGCCCGTCCGGCCGGAAGACCGGCTTGAGGCCCGCCACGCCGTCGAGCGTCACGCCGGGCCGCGGGCCGTCGTCCGTGCTCACCACCGTCCCGTCCGGCCGGGTCAACGGGGTGATCTCCCGCGCCCAGAAGCCGTCGGCGATCGCCTTCTCCGCGAGGTTCTGGCTGCGTACGCCGAACTCGTCCATGTCCTCGCGGCTCACGCCGTACAGCTCGGCCACGTTCTCGGCCGTCTGCCCCATGGCGACGTAGATGTCCGGCAGCTCGCCGTCGCCGCGCGGGTCGCGCCAGGTGTCCGCCCCGCCCTCGGCCCGGCGGGCCGACCGGGCGCGGGCCGCGCCGAAAGCCGGATTCTGCCAGCCGCCGCCGACCTCCTCCTGCGCCGCGGGCGGCAGGGCGTCGGAGTTGCCGCGGGCATACCGGGAGACGCACTCCACCCCGGCGGAGACGAACACGTCCCCCTCGCCGGCCTTGATCGCGTGGAACGCCATCCGGGTGGTCTGCAGCGACGACGCGCAATACCGCGTGACGGTGGCGGCGGGCAGCCCGTCGAGGCCCAGCAGCATGGCGACGACCCGGGCCAGGTTGAAGCCCTGCTCGCCGCCGGGCAGCCCGCAGCCCAGGTAGAGGTCGTCGATGTCCGCCGGGTTTAGCTCCGGCACCTTGTCCAGGACGGCCCGGACGGCCGTGGCGGCGAGGTCGTCGGGCCGCAGCTCGCGCAACGAGCCCTTGGCCGCACGGCCGATGGGGGTACGGGTGGTGGCGACGATGACGGCTTCCGGCATGAACCAACGTTAACCCGTCGGTAACCACCCACGAAACGCCCGCCCGGCGCCCGCCTTCTGGATCTTGGTCCCGTGGCTACCGTTTCGGGGGGTCACGGGACCAAGATCTGGTGCGTACGCCCCGGTGGGGGCGTCAGCCGGGGCGGGGGCCGCGGGTGGGGCGGACGCGGGCGGCGGCGGAGACGGCCGGGAGCAGGGCGTGCGCCCAGACCCGGTACCCGTCCGCCGACGGGTGGTAGCCGTCGTAGCACAGCGTGCCGGCGTCGGCGCGGAACACCGGGCCGGTCTCGGCCCCCAGGTCGACCACCGTGCCGCCGGCGTCCCGGACGGCCGCCGCCTGCGCCGCCGCGACGCGCCGGCCCAGCCAGCCCACCACCTGGCGCAACGGCGGTGCGATCGCCCGCACCGCGCCCAGATCCGGGCACGTGCCGACCACCACCTCCACGCTGGCGTCGCGCAGCCGGTGGACGGCGGCGCCGAGGTACGCGGCGGACTCGACCGGCCGGCGCAGGCCCGTGGCGTCGTTGGCGCCGACCAGGATGAGCGCCACGTCCGGGCGTTCGCCCAGCAGTGCGCGCGCCACCTGGGTCGCCAGGTCGGTGGACCGGGAGCCGGCCACCCCGACGCTGGAGAGCAGCACCTGCCGGCCCCGCACGCCGGCGCCGCCCTCGGCGAGCAGGTGCGCCAGCTGGCCGCCGATCGTGTCGGTGACCCGGTCGACCCCGACGCCGAGCGCCGTGGAGTCGCCGAGCAGCACCAGCCGGAGCACCGGCGCCCCCGGGCGCCCCACCGACGCGCGCAGCGCCAGGCCGAGCTCGGGCTGGGCGTACCGCCGGTTGCGGGCCAGCAGCGCCTCGGCCGCCAGCACCGCCGCGCCGCCGACCGTGCCGGCGAACAGCGAGGCCGCCGCCGCCTGGCCGATCCGTTTCATCACCGCTCCACCGTCTGTCTGCGCGTGCCGTCGGGCGGCAGTTCCTCCAAGGGTACGGCCGCGGAGCCGAGCGCGACCGGCTCCTCGGCGCGGGGCTGGCCGAACCAGACGCGGCGCCG
>DASQDS010000535.1:0-2141 GCA_035634075.1 Pilimelia sp.
GCCAGCAACGCCCGCGCGATGCCGGCCCGCCGCGCCGCCGGGTGCACGGCAACCAGGTCCACGTGCCCGACCGTCGGGTCGCGCTGCGCCACCGAACCCAGCGCCGCCCCGATCACGGCCGAGCCTCCCGGGTCGTCGGGATCGCCGGGCGACGGCCACGCCGGTCGGAGCGCGACGTGGCCGACCAGCCGGCGGGGCGGCCCCGTCGACGCCCGGGCACCGGGGCCGGCCGGCTGCTCGCGCAGCCGCAGCACGATCTCGGCGGCCTCGGCCGCGTCGTCGGGCAGATCCAACGCCACCCGGCACAGCGCCACGACAGCCGACACGTGATCGTCGGCCAGCGGGACCACCACGAAGCCGGCCGCCGCGGCCCGGTCGTCGGCGTTCACGCAACCGACCCTATCGGCGGGCGGCGGACACCGCGGCGTACGCATCCACGATCCCGGCCCCGGCCAGGTTCGCCGGTGACCCGCAGTCCGTCCCCGCCGGCGCGGCCGCCGGGCGGGCCGTGCTGCGCAGCAGCTCCCGGGTGCGCGGCAGGTCGGCGACCAGGCCCGGGTTCGCCGACCAGAGCAGCGCGACCACCCCGGCGACGTGCGGCGCCGCCATCGAGGTGCCGTCCAAGCTGCCGTACGTGCCGCCGGGCAGCGCGGAGAGCACCTCGGCGCCGGGCGCGGCCAGGTCCGGTTTGCCGGCACCGCCGGCCGCCGGCCCACGGCTGGAGAAGTCGGTCACCCGCGACGTGCGGTCGGTGGCCGCGACGGTCAGCGCGTCCGGGTACGGCGCCGGCGCGGTGTCGATCGACCCGCACCCCGGACCGGTGTTGCCGGCGGCCGCCACGAACATGATCCCGGCCGCCGCGAACGCCGCGGTGGCCACCCGCAGCGCACCGACGTCGCAGCCCTCGATCCGTGGACAACCCCACGAATTGGTCAGCACGTGCGGGGCCCGCGCCGGCCGCCCGTCGACGAACGGGTCACCGCCGGGCGGAAACGGCGCCAGCATGAACTGCAGGCAGTCCAGGTAGCGGGCCGGGCTGCCGAGGTTGCGGTCGAGGTTCACGCAACCGACCCAGCCGGCCCCCGGGGCGACGCCGAGCTGCTGCCCGCCGACCGCCGAGGCCAGCGTGTGGGTGCCGTGCCCGCCGTTGTCGGTCGGCGTGGTGGTGCCGTTCCACGGGTCGTACCAGGAATCGTCGCCGCCGCGGAACGTGCCGGCCAGCGCGGGGTGGCGGCCGTCCACCCCGGAGTCGGAGGTGCCCACGACGATGCCCCGGCCGTCCACGCCGAGTTCGGCACGAACCCGGTCGGCGCCGATCGCGGAGATGCCCCACGGCGGCTCGGTGGGGGCGTCGGTGACCGCGCCGCGGTGCACGCCGCCGGCCGCCGGCAGGGGGCGCAGCCGCTGGCTCAGCAGCACCCGGTCGACGTCCGGCCGGCGGGCCAGCCAGGCCCGCACCGCCGGGCCGCCGTCCACCTCGACGGCGTTCACCAGGTAGTAGGGCCGGTAGGTCAGCCGCCACCGGTCGAGTTGCCGGCGCAGGTCGCTCTGGCTGCGCCGGGCGGTGTCGACGAGCAGCCGGTACACCTCGCCGGTGCGGGCGTCCCGGCCGGCCGTCCCGGTCCGGGTGGTGTCGATCCCGGTCAGGTCGGCCTGCTCCTTCATGATCACGAGGAGTTGTTCGCCGTGCAGTCCGGGTTGGCCCACGGCCAGGTAGCCGGCGCCGGCGGTCACGGCCAGTACGGTCGCCAGCCCGATGCCCACCGCACCGCGCAGCACCGGGCCGTCGCGGCGGGCGAAGACCAGCGCGTACCCCAGACCCCACAGCAGCCCGACGGCCAGTGCGCAGCCGGCCCCGATCGCCGTCCAGACCGGCACGTCGCGGCCCGTGGTCAGCAACAGCGTGATCTCCTCCGGGTCGACCAGGGCCAGCGGCGCGGCGGCGGCCACCCCGACCAGCCAGCCGGTCGGCGCGGCCACCCGCCGCACCGACTCGGTGTAGTCGGCGTGCCGGCGCGGCAGCGGGCCGCCGCGGACGGCCAGCGCGTACAGGGCTGCCGCCGCGAAGCCCAGCGGCGGCAGCACCAGCAGCTCCGGGAGCTGACTTCCGGTGTGCCCGACGCCGGCCGCCCGCAGGGTCA
>DASQDS010000536.1:0-2813 GCA_035634075.1 Pilimelia sp.
GGCGGCCGGCGCCGCGCCGTTGGCGGCCGGGCCGTTGGCCAGCACGCCGTTCGCCGCGGGATCGCCGCCGTCGCCGGCCTCGCCGGCGGGAGCGGCGGGCGCCTTCTTGGGCGCCGGCTTGGTCGTCTTCGCCGTGGTGGCCTTGGACGCCGGGGTGGCCGCGCGGGCGGCGGCTACCTTGCGGCGGGTGCTCGCGGAGCCGTCGACCACCACGGTGACGCCGGAGTCGGCGAGCGCACGCAAGATCTTCTTGGCCTGGGCCGGGGTCACCTCAGCGGTCTCGACGGTGCGCGCGACCTCTGCCGACGTCAACTGGCCGCCCGCCTGCTCGGCGTGGGCGATCAGGGCATCGGTGATCGAGCGAACGTCTGCGCCGATGTGGCGGGCGTCTGTCACGAAAGACCTTCCGGAGGCAATGAACGCGGCCTGCCCGGCCGGGGGCGCGGGGCTGTCCAGGCCGGTGTGTGTGGGGACCCGTGTCGCGGACCGGTCAGTCGCCCTGAGCGGCCCGTGTCGCGGGACAGGCGTGAATTGTAGCGCCGTCGGCGGCTGCCGTGCCGCCGCGCACGCCGATGGCGGGCCGTGGTAGGCCCTTTGCGAGGATGGTACGCGTCGGAGCGAGCCTACGCGTCAGGCAGGGGGACACGCGATGAACGACGCGGCACCGGACCCGGCGGCCTTGTTGACGCTGGCCGTGGCGGTCGCGCGCCGGGCCGCCGACACCGCCCGGCGGATGCGGGCGGCAGGGGTGACGGGCGTGGCCACCAAGAGCACGGCGACCGACGTGGTGACCGCCGCCGACCGCGCGGTGGAGCGGGAGGCTGTGGCGGCGCTGCGGGCCGCCCGGCCCGGCGACGCGGTGCTGGGCGAGGAGTACGGGGACGACGAGGTGGCCGTGGCGTCGGGCGGGCCCGCCGTTCGCTGGATCCTGGACCCCATCGACGGCACCGTGAACTACCTGTACGGCCTCCCGCAGTACGCCGTCTCGCTGGCGGCCGAGGTGGACGGTGCCGTGGTGGCCGGCGTGGTGCACAACGCCGCCACCGGTGACGAGTGGACAGCGGTGCGGGGCGGTGGAGCCCACCGGGCCGGGCGCCGGCTGGCCGGCGCGGCCGCCACGGAGCTCGGCCAGGCGCTGATCGCCACCGGGTTCGGCTACGACGCCGCCCGCCGGGCCCACCAGGCCGCTGTGCTGGCGCAGGTGCTGCCCCGGGTCCGGGACATCCGGCGCTTCGGCGTGGCCTCCATCGACCTCTGCCTGGCTGCGGAGGGCGCCGTCGACGCGTACTACGAGAAGGGCCTGAACGCCTGGGACCACGCGGCCGGCGGCCTGGTGGCGGCGGAGGCCGGCCTGCTGGTCACCGGCCTTGCCGGCGCCGCGCCAGGGCCGGCGCTCGTGCTGGCCGCGCCGCCGGCCCTGCACGGCACCCTCGACCGGCTGCTCACCGAGCTGGACGCCGCCGGCGGGCCGTGAGGCCCAGGTCAGCCCGCCCGGGGTGGCGGGCGTCAGGAGGTGGCGGCGCAGGCGCCCTTGGGCACCGCCGGCTTGCCCAGCGCCCCGATCGACTGGTTGACCTCCGTGGTGGTGCCCAGCTGCTGGAACTCGGTGCCGATCACCACATCGACGAGGTTGTCCTTGCGATTGCGGTCGTAGAAGCGCTCCACGTCGTCGAGGAAGTACGCCGCGACGAGCTGGGCCGCGCCGACCGCCTTGGGCCCGAAGCGCAACGCGGCGTTGCCCTCCAGCGCCTGCTTGGCGTCGACCACCCTGCCGTCGACCTGGAAGCGCCGGTTCCGGAAGTCGTTGGCGACCTGCCGCCCGAGCCCGGGCGTGTTCGTGGCGTTGGTGAGCCGGAGCCGGACCTGCTTGGGCTCGGGCAGCTCGACGTTGGCCACCACGTAGCCGGCCGGGCAGCCGTCCACGGCCGTGGCCTCGGACTGGCTGTCGCGGACCACGGCCACCACGACGAACACGATGGCCGCGATGGACAGCACCCCCACCACGACGAGCGCTCGTACGCGCGCAAAGCTCATCTGGGCTCCTGGGTTATGAAGATGGCCGTCGCCACCGAGGTATGGCGCTGAGGCTATCGTCTGTGCCGGCGGCGTACCGCGAAAGCCTCCCGCGTCGTCGGCGCGGCTCCGGTGATCCACCGATGCCGCCCCATACCTTGGTGTCGCCTGAGTCACATCGGGAACATTTCCGGGCGCGCGGGCGTACTTGCAGCGAACGGTGCAAGGTAAGGTACCGCGCTCGCCGTTGCTGTTCCGTGAGGAAGGCACCTGCGTGCGGCGGATCCTCGCCGGCCGTTCTGAGTTGGACAGACATCAGCGGGGAACCGAAACATCGTCGTCCGGCGTTGTAACCGGAAGCGACACATCTATACGGGAGTGTGACAACCGATGGCCACCGACTACGACGCCCCGCGTCGCGACGAAGTCGACCTCGGCGAGGACAGCCTGGAGGAGCTCAAGGCACGCCGCGTGGACTCGCAGTCCGGCGCGGTGGACGTCGACGAGGCCGAGGTGGCGGAGAGCTTCGAACTACCGGGTGCGGACCTCGCCGACGAGGAACTGACGGTCAAGGTGCTGCCGATGCAGTCGGACGAGTTCCGCTGTTCGCGCTGCTTCCTGGTCCACCACCGAAGCCAACTGGCCATCGAGCGCAACGGCGAGTTGATCTGCCGCGAATGCTCCTGACCGAGCGGCTCCGGCCCACATCTGCTTGACTCGGTGGGCCGGCTGGCGCCCCGCGAGTCAGCGGGGCGGTCCGGCCGGCCTGACCTGTGGGGGAGGAGCCCGATGACCCGCCA
>DASQDS010000537.1:0-3044 GCA_035634075.1 Pilimelia sp.
GCCGGGCGGCCTCGGCCACCGCCAACCGGGCCGCCGCCACCGCGGCGTCGGCCCGGCCGATCCGGGCCCGCACGGCGGGCAGCCGGCCCAGGCTCCGGGCACCGACGTGCTCCACGGCGGCGTCCACCGCCGCCTGCGCCACGCCCACGTACACGGCCGCGTAGCTGGCCACCATCCAGTGCGGCATGAGCTGGGCCACCACCAGCGCCAGGCCCTCCACCCCGCCGAGCAGTGCGCCGGCCGGCACGGTGACGTCGAGGTGCAGGTCGTGCGACGAGGTGGCCCGCATGCCGAGCGAGTCCCAGGTCGGTTCGACCTGCAGGCCGTCGGCCCCCGCGGGGACCAGGAACTGCGACACCACCGCCTGGTCGGTGGCGCTGCGGGCGGCCACCAGGTACGCGTCGGCGTGACCCGCCCCCGAGCAGAAGGTCTTCGCCCCCTTGATCCGGTAACCGCCGTCGACCGGCTCGTACACAGTCGACAATTGGGACAGCCTCGACCCGACGCCGCGTTCGCTCATCGCCACCGCGTACCAGGACCCGGCGGCCGCGTCGGCCAGGAACCGGTCGCGCGCCTCGAGCGCCGCTGCCGGAATGCCCAATGCCTCGGCCAGTTCCTCGGTGACCGCGCCCAGCGCGCCGGTCACCGACGCGTGCATGTTGAACACCAGCGCGGTCGCGCCGTTTCCGCGGGCCAGCTCGTAGGCCACGGCCGCGTAGTCGGCAAAGCCCGCCCCGGCTCCACCGAGCTGCCGCGGGACCATCAGCCCGAACAAGCCGGCCTGCCGCAGGTCCGCGAAGTCGTCCACCGGGAACGACCCCTCGCGGTCGTAGCCGGCCGCCCGGGCGGCGAAGCGTGGTGCGAGCCGGGCCGCGCCGGCCGCCGGGTCATCCTGCATCGAACCGCTCCTCATCCGCTGTGCCGAGATCCGTTATGGCGAGCACGCCGCCGCCCTTGCGGCCCATTGCCTGGTAGAGCACCGCGGTCGAGCGGGTCGGCACCACCCGCCCCAACGGGCGGGGGCGCCCGCCGGCGGCCATCGGCTGCCCCGCACCGGCCACGCCGAGCAGCCACCGGGCCAGACCGCCGACGGTCGGCCGCAGGCCCCGGACGAACAGCCGGACCCCGTGCCGGGCGCACTCGGCCGTCAGCACCGCCGGATCCACGTACAGGCCGGGGTCGTGGATGCCGCGGGGGACCCCGGGCACCCGCTCGGCGGCGGTGATGGTGATCCAGCGACTCAGCGCCGTCGCGTTCAGGGTGTCGAGTACGAGCAGCCCGCCGGGTCGCAGCACCCGGCAGAGTTCCGCGACGGCGGCGCCGAGGTCGATGAGGTGCTCCAGCAGTTCGCCGGCGACGACCACGTCGGCGGATTCGTCCGCCATCGGCAGCCGGGTGGCGTCGCCGAGCACGGGCAGCACCGCACGCGCGGCCGCCTGGTCCAATGCCGAGCGGGCCAGGTCCACACCGACATGCCGGTACCCGCGGTCGCGCACGTGCGGCGCCAGCAGGCCGGCACCACAGCCGACGTCGACCAGCACCGCACCACCGCGGGCCGCCGGCGGCACCAACTCCGCCCGGGCGGCCGCCAGCCAATGCAGGATCTCGAACGCGCCGCCGGGACGCCACCACTCCCCGGCCAGATCGTCGTACTGCCGGGGATCGTTGCGAAGCGGGACGGGCATGGCACCGAGCGTGGCACGACTGACCCGAACGGACCACACTTCTCCTATGTCGCGGACCTTCGTGGGCCTGATCCGGGCCAGCCACCCCGAGCCCGGGGCCGCCGTCACCCTCGCCGCGACGCTGCTCGCGGTCGGCGCCGGCCACCACCCCGGGGGTGCGCTACGGGTCGCGGTGGTGGTGCTGGCCACCCAGTTGGCGGTCGGCTGGGTCAACGACTGGCTGGACGTCGGCCGGGACACGGTCACCGGCCGGGTCGACAAGCCGCTGGCGACCGGCGCGGTCAGCCGCCGGGCCGTGGGCACGGCGGGGCTGCTCGCGGCCCTCGCGACACCGGCGCTCGCGCTGAGCTGCGGCGTACCGGCGGCGGTCTGCATCACCCTGGCGCTGGTCTCGGCGCTGCTCTACGACTGGCCGCTGAAGTTCACCGCCGCATCGGTGCTGCCGTACGTCGTCTCGTTCGCGCTGCTGCCCGCCTTCGTCGTGTTGGCCCTGCCGGGCGCGCCGGCCCCGCCGGTCTGGTTGCTGGCCGCCGGTGGCCTGCTGGGCGGTGGCGCGCACTTCGCCAACGTGCTGCCCGACCTGGCCGACGACGCCCGCACCGGCGTGCGCGGGCTGCCGCACCGGATCGGCCCTAGCTGGTCGCGGGCGGCGGCCGCGGGGCTGCTCCTGGCCGCCACGGTGGTCCTGGTCTTCGGCCCGCCCGGCCCTCCCACCTGGACCGGCCTGACGGCGATCGCGGCGGCCGTCGTGGTGCTGCCCGCCGGGTGGTACGCCGGCCGCACCGCCCTCGCCCGCGGTGCTCGGCCGGTTGCCGGCTTCCGGGCCGTCCTGCTGGTGGCCGTGATCGACGTGCTGCTCCTCGTCGCCAGCGGCCGGGTGGTGTGACCGCCCGCGGCCGGGTGGTGTGACCGCCGGCGGGGGCGGGTCGGCGCAGACGGCTTATTCCGGGGAACTAGGGTGGAGCACGGCCTACGCCGCAGGCCGCGTTTCCGGTATGCAAGGAGGACCGACGTGACGGGCTCGATCACGAGGACCCGCCGTGCCGCCCTGCTGGGCGCCGCGGCCGCGTTGAGCGTGCCGGCGCTGTCCGCCTGCAGTACCGGCCAGATCGCCGAGACGGCCAACAAGGAAGCCTCGGTCTACGGGGTCAGCGCCCAGTCCGCCGACGGCAGCGTCCTGATCCGCGGGCTGGCGGTGGCCTACCGCGACGTGCAGGGATACCCGGCGGGCGGCGCCGCCCCGCTGGAAGTCTCCCTGTTCACCGACACCGCGGCGCCGATCAGCGTGCGGATCACCAGCACCGCACCGGCGGCCGGGGCCGCCGACCCGACGGTCATCTTCGCCCGCGGCGTCGCGCT
>DASQDS010000538.1:0-2112 GCA_035634075.1 Pilimelia sp.
GCAGCAGCGCCGCCAGCTCGCCGTCGAGCTCATGGCCGACAAGCACGTCGTACGGCTGTTGGCCGGCGACCGGGATCCGGGTAAGCGAAGTCATCGCACCAGATCCTAGTGCGCGGCGGGCCGGTGGCGGCGACAGGTGTCGACACGTTCCTTTGCACCTGCTAAGTTTCCTTGGCATGTGCAAGGGGCGACGGTAATGGCAACCCCGCCGCCGGGCGGCGACGAGCTCGTCCGGGTGCTGGCGACGCTGGCCAATCCGCACCGGCTCCGGGTCGTGGCCGCGCTGGCGGCCGAGCGCGCCTACGTGAGCGGCCTGGCCCGGCAGCTCGGCATCAGCCGGGCGCTGCTGCAGGTGCACCTGCGCAAACTGCAGGCCGCCGGCCTGGTCTCGGCCCAGCTCGAGGTGTCCGCCGACGGCAAGGCGATGAAGTTCTACGAGGTCACCCCGTTCGTGTTCACGCTCACGCCGGACACGGTTGCGGCGGCGGCACGGACGTTGACGATTCCGGCGGCCGGCGAGGACCCGGCCGCCGGCGAGGAGGCAGGGACATGAGCGAGCACGACTGGACGGAGGTCGTCGGCGCCATCGGCATCTTCGCGCTGCTGACCACCGTGATCACGGTGACGATCGTGCAGCTGGCCACGAGCTGGCGGGCCAAGGCGGCGCTGGCCCGGGAGGGGGCCTACCGCGAGCTGGCCGAGGCGGCCGTCCGGGCGCAGGAGGCGACCGAGCGCCAGCTGGGCCAGCTGAACGGCCGGCTGGCGGCCCTGGAGGCCCGCGTCGGCTCGGTCGAGCGGGTGCTCAAGGAGGTGGAGTAGCGGCGGTGACGTGCCTGGGCCGCCGAGCGGCAACTCGGCGGCCCAGGTGGAGAAGGAGCCACCATCCCGCCCCGCCGGGGCGGGTCTGCCCGGCGCACTCCCTCACCAGGAAGGACAGCACCCGTGCTGCAGATCGGCAAGTCGACCCGCCCGCGACTGCGGGACATCGGCGCCCTGACCGACCGGGTCACCGCCTGGTCCCTCCGCCATCGGACGCTGGCCGTCGCCGGCTGGTTGGCGTTCGTCGCCGCCGCGGTGCTCGCCGGCGCGCTGATGCCCACCGACGGCGCCCGGGCGACCGACCCCGGCGACTCGGGCCGCGCGCAGCGGGCGCTGCGGGCCCAACCCGTCGAGGCGCCGATCCTGGAGAACGTCCTGGTCGAGCGGGCGGCGCCCGGCGGACCCCGGCTGGCCGGCGACCCCGGCGCCCGGGCGGCGGTCGCGGACCTCGTCGCCAGCCTGCGCCGGGCGCCCGGGGTGGCCGTCCGGTCGCCGTACGAGCCGGGCGCCCGCGACCTGCTCTCGGCCGACGGCCGGTCCGGGCTGGTCACGATCCAGGTCAGCGGGCCGGCCGACGGCCTGCGGTCCCGCTCCGACCGCGCTCAGGCGACGATCCGCACGGTGGCCGCCCGCCACCCCGGCATCCGCCTCGACCAGGCCGGCGACCGGAGCCTGTCGGTCTCCGTGGACCAGGGCATCAAGGCGGACCTCCGGCACGCGGAGCTGATCTCGCTGCCGCTGACCGTTGCTGTCCTCCTGCTGATCTTCGGCTCGGCCGTCGCGGCGGCCCTCCCGCTGCTGCTGGCCGCGACCGCGGTGCTGGGCGCCTTCGGCCTGCTCCAGGTGGTGGCCTACTGGGTGCCGGTCAACAGCGCGAGCTCCGCGATGGTCCTGCTCATCGGCGTCGCCGTGGGCGTGGACTATGCGCTGTTCTACGTGCGCCGGGTGCGGGAGGAACGCACGGCCGGGCGGCCGACCGGAGCCGCCCTGCTGACCGCCACCCGCACGTCCGGGCACGTCATCGTGGTGTCCGGCGTGACGGTGATGCTCTGCCTCACCGGGCTCGTCCTCACCGGGCTGGACAACTTCCGCGGGGTGGCGGCGGGCACGGTGCTGGTCGTGGGGATGGCCATGGCCGGTTCGGTGACCGCGCTCCCCGGGCTGCTCGCCCTGCTGGGCGACCGGGTCAACGCCGGCCGGCTGCCGTGGCTGGGCCGCCGCCGGCAGGCCGCCACCGGATCGCGGGCGTGGGCGGCCCTCGCCCGGTCGGGGGGCCGCCGCCCGCGGGCCGGG
>DASQDS010000539.1:0-5411 GCA_035634075.1 Pilimelia sp.
GCGTCGGCGGTCGGGCCGCCGTCACCGGCCTCGTCCGGCTCGTCGCCCGGGTCGCCCGGGTCGTCCGCCTCGTCGTCGGCGAAGTCATCCAGCGCGGGCACGCTGGCGTCGACGAGGTCCGCCCCGTCGTCGCCGTCCCCGTCGTCGGGACCGGGCGACCCCACCCCGACCGTCGTGGCCGGCGCGGCGGGCAGCGACCCGGTGCGCTCGTACTGCCGGAACTCCTCCTCCGACACGGTCCGGAAGCCGCCGGCCGGCCGGCCGTTCGTCACCGGCCCCTGCGGCACCAGGAACTCCTGCGGACCACGGACCCGCAGGAAGTAGATCAACCCGCCGAGGAACACCAGCACGGACGTCCAGACGTTCAGCCGCATGCCCAGCACCTCGGTGGCCGGGTCGGTCCGCATCATCTCGATCCAGAAGCGGCCGGCCGGGTAGCCCATGACGTACAGGGCGAACGCCCGGCCGCGGCCGAGCTTGAAGCGGCGGTCGACCGCCAGCACCAGCAGCACGACGCCGATGTTCCACAGGCACTCGTACGCGAACGTCGGGTGGTAGAGGCCGGGCAGCAGCTCCGGCGTGCCGTCCGGGGTGCGCAGGGCCTGGCCGGGGTTGTCCGGGTCCATCCGGTGCACCTCGAGGCCCCACGGCAGCGTCGTCGGGCCGCCGTGCAGCTCGTTGTTGAACCAGTTCCCCGGCCGGGCCACAACCTGCCCCAGCGGCAGAGCCGGGGCGAGCGCGTCGCCGAACACCCGCAGCGGGATGCCCATCTGCCGGCAGCCCAGCCAGGCGCCGACCGCGCCGAGGGCGACGGCGCCCCAGATGCCCAGGCCGCCCTCCCAGATGCGCAGCGCCTTCAGCGGCTCGCCGCCCTCGCCGAAGTATGCCTGCGGGGAGCTGAGCACGTGGTAGATGCGGGCACCGACGATGCCGAACGGCACCGCCCACACGGCGATGTCCAGGGTGGCCCAGCGCGGGGCGCCACGGCTGCGCAGGCGGGCCTCGGTGACCAGGCAGGCCACGACGATGCCCGCCACCATGCACAGGGCGTACGCCCGGATGGGCACGGGTCCGAGGTGCCAGACGGCGTCGGCGGGGCTGGGGATGGCGGCGATTGTCACGGCTGCACACGCTACCGCCGGGTGGGCCCCCGGCGAAGCCCCCGTGCCGGCGAGAACGCCGGCCTACCGGACCGAGGGTGCCATTGACCCGCCGGATGGCTGACGGCGCGGCGCGGCTCGCAATACGCTGCTGGCATGAACCCAGTGACCTCCGCGGTCGCCGCCGTCCTCACCGACGACGCCGGCCGCGTGCTGCTGTGCCAGCAGAGCCAGGGCCACCGGCTCTGGGGGCTGCCGGGCGGGCGGATCCGCGAGTCGGAAGGCCCGCTGCACGCCGTGGTCCGCGATGTGCGCGAAGAGACCGGGCTGGAGACGGACCTGGTCGACCTCGTCGGGATCTACCGGCTGACCGGCGACACCTGCGGCGAGCACGTGCCAGACGTGCTCATGCACGTCTTCCGGGGGCGCGTGCGCGGCGAGGCGTCGGTCAACTCGCCCGGCCGGATCTCGCGCGTCTCCTGGCACGACCCGGCGGCGTTGCCCGAGCCGACGACCGCCACGACCCGGGCGGCCATCGCCGACGCGGTCGCCGACCGCTCCGGCGTCCTGCGCCAGGTGCAGCGGCACGCCGAGCCGGAGCCGGCGGACGCCGAGCCGACGACCGACCGCGACCTCGCGCTGGCGTAGACCCGCAACCCCGCGCCGGCGTACGACCGCGACCTCGCACTGACGCGACACCGCACCAAGCCGCCGCCTCAGCGGCCGCCCGCCCGCACGCCCGCCGCCAGGTCGGCGCTGAGCTCACGCACGGCGGCCAGGCCGGTCGCCTCGTCCGGGGCGTCGAGCAGGCAGCGGACCAGCGCGCTGCCGACGATCACGCCGTCGGCGAAGGCGCCCACCTCGGCGGCCTGCCGGCCGTCGCGGACGCCGAGCCCGACCGCGACCGCGATCCCGGGGTCCACGGCCCGGACCCGGGCGACCAACGCGGGCGCCGCGCTGGAGGTCTGCTCGCGCGCTCCGGTCACGCCCATCACGCTGGTGGCGTAGACGAAGCCGCGGCAGTGGCCCACGGTCATCGCCAGCCGCGCGTCGGTGGACGACGGCGCGACGAGGAAGATCCGCTCCAGGCTGTGCGCGTCCGAGGCGGCGAGCCACTCGTCGGCCTCGTCGGGGATCAGATCCGGCGTGATGATCCCGACCCCGCCGGCGGCGGCGAAGTCGCGGGCGAACCGGTCGGCGCCGTACCGCTCCACCGGCGCCCAGTACGTCATCATGGCGACCGGCGCGCCGGCCTGCGCGACAGCCTCCACGATCCGCAGCACGTCGGCCGTGCGCACCCCGCCGGCCAGCGCGATGTCGCTGGCCCGCTGGATGACCGGCCCGTCCATCACCGGGTCGGAGTACGGCAGCTCGACCTCGATGATGTCGACTCCGGCGGCGACCATGGTGCGCATCGCGGCGATGCTGCCGTCCACCGTGGGGAAGCCGGCCGGCATGCAGCCGACCACCAGCGCCCGCCCCTCGGCGCGGCCCTTGGCGAAGGCGGTCGCCAGGTTCACGTGTTTTCCCCCGGAACGATGTGCTCGACCGCGTCGAGGATGCCGAAGTAGTTGCCGGCCGTGTGCACGTCCTTGTCGCCGCGGCCGGAGAGGTTCACCAGCACGGTCGGCGGCCGGCCCAGCTCCGCGGCGAGGTCGGGGATGACCCGGGCCGCCCCGGCGAGGGCGTGCGCGCTCTCGATCGCCGGGATGATGCCCTCGGTGCGGCACAGCAGCTGGAAGGCCGCCATCGCCTCCGCGTCGGTCACCGGCTGGTACACCGCCCGCCCGGCGTCGTGCAGCCACGCGTGCTCCGGCCCGACGCCCGGGTAGTCCAGGCCGGCGGAGATGGAGTGCGACTCGACGGTCTGGCCGTCGGCGTCCTGGAGCACGTACGTCCGGGCGCCGTGCAGCACCCCGGCGTCCCCGCCGGTGATGCTGGCCGCGTGGCGGCCGGTGTCCACGCCGTCGCCGCCCGCCTCGAAGCCGTACAGCCGCACCTGCGTGTCCGGGACGAACGCGTGGAAGATGCCGAGCGCGTTGGAGCCGCCGCCGACGCACGCCGCCACCGCGTCGGGCAGGCGGCCGAGCTGCGCCAGCGACTGCTCCCGGGCCTCCACGCCGATGCCGCGCACGAAGTCGCGGACCATGGCCGGGACCGGGTGCGGGCCGGCCACCGTACCGATCAGGTAGTGGGTGGTGTCGACGCTGCTCACCCAATCCCGCAGCGCCTCGTTCATGGCGTCCTTGAGGGTGCGCGAGCCGTTGGTCACGGGGATGACCGTGGCGCCGAGCATCCGCATCCGCGCCACGTTCAGCGCCTGCCGCTCGGTGTCCACCTCGCCCATGTAGACGACGCACTCGAGGTCGAGGTACGCGGCCGCGGTGGCGCTCGCGACGCCGTGCTGGCCGGCCCCGGTCTCCGCGATGATCCGCCGCTTGCCCATCCGCTTGGTGAGCAGCGCCTGGCCCAGCACGTTGCGCACCTTGTGCGCGCCGGTGTGGTTGAGGTCCTCCCGCTTGAGCAGAATCTCGGCGCCCAGTACGGCGGACAGCCGCTCCGCCCGGTACAGCAGGGAGGGGCAGCCGGCGTAGTCGCGCAGCAGCCGGCCGAACTCCGTCTGGAAGCTCTCGTCCGCGGCGGCGTGCCGGTACGCGGCGTCGAGCTCGTCCAGCGCGGCGACCAGCGCCTCCGGCACGAAGCGGCCGCCGAAGCGGCCGAAGCGCCCGGCCGCGTCCGGCAGCAGCCCGGCCACGGAACCCATGCCCGCCCCGCCCGCGCTCACGGGGTCACCGGACCGGCCTCGGCGTGGCCGGATGGCTACCCGCCGTCACCAGCTCCGCCACGGCGTCGCGCGGGCTCTTCTGCGTCACCAGACCCTCCCCGACGAGCACCGCGTCCGCGCCGGCCGACGCGTACCGGATCAGGTCGTGCGGCCCCCGCACGCCCGACTCCGCCACCTTAACGACGCTGTTGGGCAGCCCGGGCGCGATCCGTTCGAAGACCGCCCGGTCGACCTCCAGCGTGCGCAGGTTGCGGGCGTTGACCCCGATCACCCGGGCACCCGCCTCCAGCGCCCGGTCCGCCTCTTCCTCGGTGTGCACCTCGACCAGCGCCGTCATGCCGAGGGACTCGATGCGCTCCAGCAGCCCGACGAGCACGTTCTGCTCCAGCGCCGCCACGATCAGCAGGACCAGGTCCGCGCCGTGGGCGCGGGCCTCGTGCACCTGATAGGCCGAGACGACGAAGTCCTTGCGCAGGACCGGGATGGCCACGGCGGCGCGGACGGCGGCCAGGTCCTCCAGCGAACCACCGAACCACCGGCCCTCGGTCAGCACGCTGACGCACCGGGCGCCGCCGGCCGCGTACTCGCCCGCCAGCTCCGCCGGGTCCGGGATCTCGGCGAGTTGGCCCTTCGACGGCGACGACCGCTTCACCTCCGCGATCACCGCGACGCCGGGCCGGCGCAGCGCGGCGTACGCGTCCAGCGGTGGAGCCGCGGCCGCGGCGAGCTCCTTCACGCGCGTCAGGGGGATTTCACCCTGCCGTCGCTCGACATCCTCGCGTACCCCGGCGAGAATCTCGTCCAGCACGCTGGCAGATCCGCCGCTCGACTGGTCAACCGTCACCAACGGACTCCCCTCTCCGGGTGTCATGCGCCAGATGCTAGGCGGCGCCGCGCACGCCGCGCTGTCCGGGGTATCAAGCGCCTCACGGGATGGGCTGCGGCATAATGCGCGGCCTGCCGCCAGTACAGCCCCCGCTAGCGTGCGAGCACGGCGTACCCGGCCGCGAGGGCCGGCTGGCCGACACTTTGTGACCGAAGACCCGTTGGACACGGGGGTCGAGGCGGCACACTCAGGGGCGGTGCGCTTGTTGACGGCCGGGTCACCGGCCCGAAACACCCCGCCACCACTCTGTGTTCACCGGCTATCTCACGTGAGGCGAAACCGATGACCACACCACAGCCACCGGGGATCCGGGACATCACAGCGCTGCCACGCGCGGTCATCGCGGCCGCCGCCGGTGTCGTGCGCTCCGTCGAACGCGCCGTCGTGGGCGGGCCGGTGCGCACCGCGCAGGGCAACGCCTGGGAGGCCGTCTGCGCCGACCGCGCGCGGGCCCTGCGCCGCGCGGAGGCCAGCCGCCTCGTGGCCGCGCTGCGCCGGTCCCCCACCGGTCAGTCCAGCGTCGGGTCCTCGCCGCGGTCCATTGCCGCCCAGGCGCCCGCGGCCGTCGGTGCCGGGGCGTTCGAGGAGGCCCGCTCGTAACGGGCGGCGAGCGCCGGCCACCGCCGCCCGCGCAACGCCG
>DASQDS010000540.1:0-3842 GCA_035634075.1 Pilimelia sp.
GCGCTCGGAGAGGGCGGCGACCACCCGCAGGCCAGCGCGGCTCCCCCGAGGACGGTCGCCGCCCACCACGTGGGCAGGTTCGTCTCGTCGAAGACGTCGAGGTAGGTGCGCGGCTGCCCGCGCTCGGTGGTCAGCGGGGAGCCCTGCTGCGCCAGCGCCGCACTCACGGCGACCAGGGCGAGCGTCACGGCCACGGGCACGGCCGGCCAGGGCGGGTGGCGAGTGAGCCTGGACACCAGGACAGGGTGGGGGACGCGGATGAGGGCGGGATGAGGAACTGCTCCGGCTCGCCGACGGTTGCCCGCGCCGGATACGGGCAGGATGGCGATCATGTGGCTCTTCCTGACCAGCCGGCTGCGTACCTGGCTGCTGCTCACCGTCGTCGTCCCCCTCGCCACCGGCCTGCTGCGCCGGGCCGGGCAGGTGCTCGAGCGGCGCACCGGGTCCACCCCGGTGACCCGCGCGTAGTACAAGGCCGGCGACCTCGGCGCCCGCGCCCGCACGACGCGCCGCGGCGGGCGCCGGCGCCGGTGACCACCGGCGGCCCCCGGCCGGCCCTCGAGCACGAGCCGGCCAGGGGTACGACCCGGGCGCTGGCCGTCTTCTGCCACGGCGGCACCGTGGCCAGCGTCGAGCCGCCCAAGGAGCGGGCGCTGTCGCTGCAGCGGATGCGCACCATCGAGCAGTTCGTGCGCGCCTCGGCCGCCGACCGCGGGGTGGGCACGTACCTGCTGCGCTACCGCGTGGCCGGCTGGAACGGCGTGGCCGCCGACGCCCACGCCGACGTCCGGTGGGCGCTCGACGAGCTGCGGGCACGCCACGGGGACGACGTGCCGGTGGTGCTGGTCGGCCACTCGATGGGCGGCCGGGCCGTGCTGCGGGCCGGGGACGACCCGTCGGTCCACGCGGTCTGCGCGCTGGCGCCGTGGACGCCCCCGGGCGAGCCGGTCGGGCACCTGCGGGGGCAGACGGTGGCGGTGCTGCACGGCCGCGGCGACCGCTGGGTGCCGGCCGCGCTGTCGGCCGACTTCGCCGTCCGGGCGCAGCGGGCCGGGGCCCGCATCGCCCGCTTCACGATCGCCGGCGGGCACAGCATGGTGCGGCGGGCACCGGTGTGGCACGCCTTCGTCCGGGACGTCGTCCTGGCCGGGACGGGGCTCGCGCCGTGGCGGGCGGACCTGCGCGCGGCCTTGGAGAGCCGCGAGCTCGCCGTCCCGCTCTGAAGCTCGCCAGCCGATCCCCCGGCCCGGTAGACACGGCACAGCGTCGCGTGCCGGTGGCGGACAGCGTCAGGCATGGAGGCGCCCGACCCTCGAGGTCCCGCTTGCCCCCCTCCTCCCGTCCCGCCTGGCTGACCGCGCTCGGCGACGAGCTCGTCCGCATCCACGACTCCCTGCGCGCCGACCTGCGCCGTCTGCAGGCCGGCGTCCGCACCCCCGGCCGGCCGCTCGCCGTCCACTGCCTGGCGTTCGGCGAAGCCCTCACCCGGCACCACACCGGGGAGGAGGCCGGTGCCTTCCCGGCAATGGCCGTGCGGTTCCCCGAGCTGGCGCCCCTGCTCGACGAGATGGCCGAGGACCACGTGTCCATCGCCCGGATCGTGGCGCGGGTCGAGGAGATCACCGCGTCCGGCGACCCGTCGCTGGCCGGGGAGCTGGACGGCCTCGCCGCGATCACGGAGTCGCACTTCTCGTTCGAGGAGCGCCGCATCCGCGACGCGCTCGACTCCCTCGACGGCTCGCCCGGCGAGCTGCTCGGCGCTCAGGAGAACAGCGCGCTGTAGCCGTTGAGCGCGGGCTGCCCGCCGAGGTGCGCGTAGAGCACGGTGGACGACGGGGCGATCTCCCCGCGGCCGACCAGGTCGATGGTCGCGGCCATCGACTTCCCCTCGTACACCGGGTCGGTGACCATGCCCTCGGTGCGGGCCGCCAGCTCCATGGCGGCGATCGTCGCCCCGTCGGGGATGCCGTAGACCCCGGCGTGGTAGCGCTCGTCGAGTTCGACGTCGTCGGCGGTGAGCTCGCGCCGCACCCCGATGGCCCGCGCCGTCCGCTGGGCGATCCGCAGCACCTGGTCGCGCGTCTCGGCGGGCCTGGCCGACGCGTCCACGCCGAGGACCCGCCGCGGCCGGGCGCCGTCCTCCTCCAGCTGGGCGAAGCCGGCGACCATGCCGGCCTGCGTCGAGCCGGTCACCGAGCAGACGACGACGGTGTCGAAGAAGACGCCCAGCTCGGCCTCCTGCGCGGCGAGCTCGTGCGCCCAGCCGGCGAAGCCCAGCCCGCCGAGCGGGTGGTCGCTCGCCCCGGCCGGGATCGCGTACGGCTTGCCGCCGCGTGCCTCGATCTCGGCGAACGCGGCCTCCCACGACTCCTTGAAGCCGATGCCGAACCCCGCCTTGACGAGGCGGACGTCGGCGCCGGCGAGCCGGCTGATCAGGATGTTGCCGACCTTGTCGTAGACGGCGTCGGGCCAGTCCACCCAGCTCTCCTGCACGAGCACGCAGCGCAGGCCCACCCGTGCCGCGACGGCGGCGACCTGGCGGGTGTGGTTGCTCTGCACGCCGCCGATGCTCACCAGCGTGTCGCAGCCCTGCGCCAGCGCGTCGGCGACCAGGTACTCCAGCTTGCGGGTCTTGTTGCCGCCGAACGCGATGCCGGAGTTGCAGTCCTCCCGCTTGGCCCAGACGGCGGCGCCGCCGAGGTGCCCGGTGAGCCGGTCGAGGCGGTGCACGGGCGAGGGCCCGAACATCAGCGGGTAGCGGGGGAAGTCGGCGAGGGTCGGCATCGGTCTCCTCCAGCTCGGACAGCAGCGCCGTCCGGATCTCGGTCGTGGTGGCGGCGTCGCCGTCGGCGGCCGCGCCGGCGGCGATCCCAGGTGTCCGATGCTGCCGTGTCAACGGGTTGGCGCGATCCCTGCGGTCGTCGGCAGCCCGGGACGTCGTGCCGCGGGGCCGGCGTCACCAGCATCGAGGGCATGATCACCGACTGGTCCACCGAGCCCGCCGAGGCCGCTGCGCACTTCGCCCGCCGGCTGGCCGTCGAGACCGACGTGAGCGACGTCGCCGCCGCTCTGGAGTCGGGGCGGCCGGGCTTCGTGCTGGTCGACACCCGCAGCCGGGAGGCCTGGGACGCCGGCCACGTGCCGGGTGCGGTGCACCTGCCCGGCCGGGAGATCGCGGCACGGGCGCCGGCCGAGCTGGACCGGTCCGTCCCGGTCGTCACCTACTGCTGGGGACCGGGCTGCAACGGCGCGACGCGGGCCGCCCTGGCGCTGTCACTGCTGGGCCACCGCGTGCGGGAGATGCTCGGCGGCTTCGAGTACTGGGCGCGGGAGGGGCTGCCGGTGGCGACGGCGGAGGGCGTCCGCCGCCCGGCGGTCGACCCGCTGACCGCGGTCGGCTGCGGCTGCTGAACGCCCGCCGGGTCACCGCGCCGCCGACCACGGATCGCCGGCCGGGTCCAGGCCGGTGGCGGGTCCTCGGCCAGGCGGCCCCAGACGAGCTCGTCGTGCCGGACGCCGTCGCCGTAGCGGAACGACCGGCGCAGCCGCCGGGTCCTGCATCGCGGCGACGACCGCGGCGACGTCGTCCTCCCGCCAGGGCCGCAGGCGCAGCGCGCCGGTGCTCAGCTCGACCGGGTCCACGGGCAGGGATCCTCTCGGACCCGCGCTCGGCAGAACCCGGCGGTGGTGAGCCAGGCGGCCGCCGACGGCCCGGCGTCAGGCCGGGACGGAGACGCCCACGCCGCCGCGGGTGTCCGCCCCGTACCGGGCGATCTCGCGGTCCAGGTCGAGCGGGGCGGTCATCGGCGCGCCCTCGGTGAGCTCGGGGGTGATCAGCGCGG
>DASQDS010000541.1:0-6533 GCA_035634075.1 Pilimelia sp.
CCCGCCACGGCACCGTTCGCGCCGGTCGGGCCGCCCTCGCCCGCCGGCTCCTCGACGGCCGGTTTCACCCCGGCCGGCCTGCCCCGCCGGGTCTCCGGCGGCCGGCCCCCGGAACCCGTGCGGCGGGCCCCCGCCAGCTCATCAGCCGGTCACCCGCCGCCCGGGCCGCCGGACCCGGACGCCGCCCGCGCCCGCCTTTCCAGCCTCGCCAGCGGCATCGCCGCGGCACAACGCTCCGCGCCCGGGGCCGCGACCGACCCGACCGGATAGTCCTCCCGCGATCCCACTTCGCGATCCCTCCCCGCGACAGGAACTGCCATGACCAACGCCAATGCCACGAACTCCCTCGCCGGCACGGTCAACTACGGTGACCTCGGCTGGCTCCTCACGTCGTTCTCCCGGCGCGTGCCGTCGATCGTCTATGCCCTCGCCGTGTCCGTCGACGGGCTGTCGCTCGCCGCGTCCGAACAGATCGCCGCCGACCAGGCGGACCAGCTCTCCGCCATCACCAGCGGCCTGTCCAGCCTCACGGCCGGCGCCGCCAAGTGCATGGCCACCGGGCACGTCCGCCAGTCGGTGGTCGACATGGACGGCGGTGTCCTGCTGGTCATGGCCGTCGCGGACCGGGCCCACCTCGCCGTGCTCGCCGAGCCCGGGGCGGACCTGGGCCAGGTGGGCTACGAGACCGCGCTGCTCGCCCAGCGGGTCGCCACGGCCCTGGAGCCCGGCGCGCGCCCGCCGGGGCAGGCGTGATCCCTGCGGTGGTGCGCCGGTGGCTCGCCCGGGCGGCCCCGGCGCTGCTGGTCGGGGCCGGCCAGCTGGCCGGGTGCGGCACCGCCGACCCGGTGCCGCCGGCCTGGAAGGGCGGCGTGCTGACCGTCGGCACCGGCAACACCACGGGCGTCTTCTACCAGGTCGGCGGCGGCTACGCGGACGCCATCAGCACGCACCTGAGCGGCTACGAGGCGCTGGTGGCGCCGACCGCCGGCTCGGCCGACAACCTGCTGCGCCTCGCCACCGGCGACGTGGACGTGGCGCTGACGTTCGCCGACGTCGCGGCGGACGCGGTGCGCGGCGCCGGCGTGTTCGCCGCGGCCGCCCCGCCGATCCGCGGCATCGCGGCGATCTACCGCAACTACACGCACCTCATCGTCCGCGCCGACGCCGACATCCAGACCGTCGGTGACCTGCGCGGCAAGCGCGTGTCCACCGGTACGCCCAACTCCGGCACCGAGTTCCTCGCGTTGCGCCTGCTGCGCGCCGCCGGCCTCGACCCGGAACGCGACATCGTCCGCGAGAAGCTCTCCCTGACCGCGACCACCCGCGGGCTGAAGGACGGCACGCTCGACGCCACCTTCTGGATCGGTGGCGTGCCCACCGTCGGGGTCACGGAACTCTTCGGCGAGGCGCCCAAGGGCTCCGTCCGGTTCCTGCCCGTGGACGGCCTCCTGCCGGCGCTCGAGCGGGAGTACCCGGGCACGTACGTGAAGGGCACCATCCCGGCCGCCGCGTACAAGCTGCCGGCCGACGTGCCCACCGTGGCGGTCAGCAACCTCATCGTGGTCGACCAGGACATGCCCGACCAGCTGGCGTACGACCTCACCGCCCTGATCTTCCGGCACCGGGCCGAGCTTGCCGCCGCCCACCCCGAATGGGGGACCGTGGAACCGGACACCGCCGCGCAGACAACCCCCGTACCCCTGCACGACGGCGCGCAGCGCTACTACCACAGCGGGTGAGCTGGCCGGCATGCCCGGCCCGCCGACGTGGCGGTGGGACGGGGGTTCGCGCGGGACGCGACGCGCCGGGATCCGAGTTGGCACTCTCCGGCGCACTCGGCTAAAGTTCTCATCCGTCGCCGGGAAACATTTTGGCGGCATGCGGACGTAGCGCAGCTGGTAGCGCATCACCTTGCCAAGGTGAGGGTCGCGGGTTCGAATCCCGTCGTCCGCTCGGAGAGGCTGCCGAGGTTCCGAGGGCCTCATCCTCGGTGGGGTGGCCGAGAGGCGAGGCAACGGCCTGCAAAGCCGTGTACGCGGGTTCAAATCCCGTCCCCACCTCTGCTCCATGCACGGGCGATTGGCGCAGTGGGAGCGCGCTTCCTTGACACGGAAGAGGTCACTGGTTCAAACCCAGTATCGCCCACCAGCTATATAGACAGTTCAGATGGCCCGTTACCGGATCTTCGGTAACGGGTCGTTTGTGTTGCGCCCGTTACCTGGGGGTGCAGGTGGGGAGCATGGTCGCTCCCCGGGTGGGACACCTTCCGTTAGCCGATTGTCCTGCTCCCCGGGTGAGCACTTCCTACCTGGGAAGGTTGGCACGCGTCGGTGGGTCGACGCGGGGGAGCGGTCTGCTCCCATCGAGCCTGCAGCCATCGACGAGGCGTTGCCCGACGATGGTGCTGACGTGGCTGTAGATGCCGCGGACGCCGGGTAGCCGGTGGCCGACTGGGCGATGAGCCATGCCAGCACCAGCATCGCCACCCCCGCCGCCGGCGTCGACGAGTAGTCGCCTCAACGCCGGTCCTTCACCCGCCCTTCTGATCGGTGATCTTGCGAAACCAGCGGCAAGGCTGGTCAGAGGGCTCTGTGCTGGCTTGATCGCGTAGTGCGTTGGTGATGTCGGCAACTGATCGCATGACAGCTCCGACCGCCGAACTCATCGTTGATGGCCGCACCCGCAGACCCCGGCTCTAGGACCCGCGCCTGGTTCGACCGCTGGCTTCGCCCTGACTGGCCGGCACGTTGACCTGGTCGCCGCCCTGGAATGCCTCGCGGTCCTCCTCGCACTCGCGCTGCGACGCGATCCGGTGCGCCGGGCTCAGGCCCCAACCCGCGTCCGCCACCTTCGGCTCAAGTCGAGAAGCGGTGAACGACCGCGCCAGACCTCGGCGGCCACTGCGTGATCCCGACATGTCGGCCGAGTGGTGGACGTATCGGCGCCGGGGATCAGGGCAGCGGGACGATGTAGGAATCGACCCGGGCGATAAGCCGGTCGCGGAACGTGAACAGGTCGTTGAAGGCGAAGCGGAAGGGCCCGTGCTCCACGCTGACGCCCCGGCCTTCGCCGGTCGTGACGACGACCGGGCCGTCCTCGTGGACCCGTTGGACATCGAGATCGGGGCTGCCGGTGAAGGCCGGATTTTCGATCTCGCCGTCGAACTCGGCCTTGCCGCGGGTGGTCCGGTGGCCGTGGATGACCCATTCGACGTCGTCGGTGAGAGTCGCGAGGATGCGCGGGTGGTCACTGGCCCGGAAACCGGCGAAGTACTCCTCGACAAGGTCGCGCTGAGTGTTCTCTGCCATGGTGTTCTCCGTCCGGTTGGTCAGTGCTGCAGGTGCGCGACGAGAGCGTCGAGGATCGACGCGAGCCCATCGGCTGCCTGGGCAGTCTGCAGTTCGGGGGGAAGCCGGCGTTGGTGGACCGTCAGGTCCGTGCCTGCGTCGGCGGGATGAATGGTGACGGTCGTACGGAGCCCTGTGACAGCCTCGTCGAACACGAGCTCATGCGGAGCCGTGACGCTTACGTACACGAACCGCAGCCGCCGGGTGGCACCGCCCGACGCGCGAGTGTCGAGCGCGAACTCTCCGCCAGGTCGGAGGTCGACGGTCACCGACTCCGGCGGCACCGTGGCGTGTGAACCGCCCCAGAACGCCGCGATGCTCGCCGGCGTCGTGAAAGCGGTCCAGACCCGTTCAGGCTCCACCGGAAGGTGGCGCCGGGCGATCAGTTCGTCGCCGTCGAGTTTCGCCTGGGTCATCGTGCCGTCCGGTTGGTGAGGTGTTGTTCGAGGGCGTTGAGCCGGTCGTCCCAGGCCCGGCGCTGCTCGTCGATCCACGTGCTCAGCAGGGCGAGCTGGTCGGTCTTCAACCGACAGGGCCGCCTGGTCCCCTCACGTCGCTGCTCGACCAGACCGCAACGCCGGAGAATACCGACGTGGTGAGAGATCGCCTGTTGGGTCAGGGCGAACGGTTCAGCGAGTTCGCCGACCGTCGCATCGCTACGAGCAAGGCGAGTCACCAAGGCCCGGCGGACCGGATCACCGAGAGCGGCGAAGGCGGCATCGAGGTCCACGCCTGAAGCCGCGACTGAGGCAGGCACGGACCCACCGTAACACAAGCGATTACTTTTACAAGCGCCTGTTTGTGGAGGGGTTCGGGCTCGGCCAAGGTCGAGGACTCAGGTGGTGGAGCCGATCGTGTTGACCACGGGCGAGCGCAGGTAGCACCGACCGGACCGGGCGCCGCCCCGGTCCACTGCGGGGTGGTCCTCGACGGCGCCTTGCGGGCTCACGAGGCACCGAGTTCCCGTCTCACCCGACGAGTGGTCAGCTTTGAGCGGAGCCCGGTCCAATCTGGCCGCTGCGCAAACCCCGGCTGTGTCGTGCTCGCCGCCGTCCACGCGGCCCGGACCCCGCAGCCGGATCTCCACCGGCTCCCGGCCACGGCGACATCGTCCAGCCGCCGCCCGCAGCGGCTGTGCACCGAGCCGCGCCCCGGCCACCACCCGGCAGGCCGCCCGGCGAGCCCGGGCGCGAGCCCACATCGCAGGCCAGCCACACGCCGTTGGACTCGTTCCACCACGACATCGGCAGATGCGGCCCAACGCCACAAGATCGGAAACGCACGCCGGCCGACCCTGCACAGTGGACCTACGGTCAGCCTGGGTCAGCTCCGATCACGGAAGGTGGGCCAGATCCCATTGCTGGCCGCCGTTCGCATGTGCGCCGCGATCGACCAGTGCGGCTCCTTGGCGGAGCACACCGCGGACATGACGGGCGGTGTAGGTCGAGTGCCGGACACGTGCATAACGCGTGCAGGATGCGTGAACGGCGCGGTAAGACTCATGGGCGATGTCCCAGCCGTCTTCAAGCTCACCGCCGCGGGACGGCGTCAGGCGTCGAGGGCTCGTTCCGCTTCGCAGACAGGGGTAGCGATGGTGCCGCGTGGTCCCGTTCAGAAAACCGATCGGGGCGTCGGTGCCGCGCCTTCCCGGATCGGTCGCGGGACACCTGCAAGCGCCTCGATGACGCACGGACTACGCCAAGACGGGGACATGACGAACGCCCCCATCGTCGAAGACCGGGGGACCGCAGCAGTGGACATGAACGCAGACACAACAAAGATCCATGACCGCTTCGCCTGTAGGACTGGGCCAATAACTTTCGAGATGCAGGACGAGGACTTCCACGCGGTCATCGCCGACGCCGTCGGTCAAGTATTCATCACCAACGGGGTCGGGAAGCACATCATCGGGTTGTGCGACGGGCTAAACACCAAGGAGCAGATCGTCTCTACCGTGATGAGTGCCTATGGCAGCACCGCCGTGGATCAGGTCCGGAAGGAGGTCATGCGGTTTCTGACCGCCGTGACCAACATGGGTGTGGTGACCTGGACCGACGCACCGCGGGCACCCTCAGGGCGTCATAGGTCTCCTCGATCACCTTAACCACCCCCCGGCTACGGACCTGTAGGTCAGCCGAAACGTGCCATCGCCAGGACCCACGAGCACCGCGGGTGCAGGGCGGGCCTGGCCTTCAATCACCACAGCAGCTTGACACGCCACTACCATGTAGTGATATCAACTGGGGGGTGGCGGTTAGCACCCAACATCTGCCGGCAGCGGACCGTCGCCGCTCCCACGGCGCGGACACGGAGGTGAGCTTGAACATCGTCCGCGGCGACCGTGACCGTCCCAACGACAGCGGGCTGGATCTGGCGGACCAAGACACCTCACGGGTCGCCGTGGTCATCGGCACCGGCGTCGGTAGGGTCGGTGCCTGGGAGGACAACACCCGGCTGGGTCTGCAGCGTGAGGAGCGCAGCATCCGGGCCCGGTGCATCCCTATGGCAATGGCCAATAGTCCGGCGGCCCGCGTCCATATCGGCCTTGGCCTGGTTGGCCCCAGCCCGACCGTCATCGCCGCGTGCGCGTCGGTTGCCGAAGCTATCGCAACCACGGCGCTGCTGATCAGAGCCGGTGATGCGGACGTCGTCCTGGCCGGTGGTGAGGGCGCCGCCGTGCTCCGGCTGGAGTCTGCCGAGCACACCGCCACGGTCGTACGGAGGTCGAGGTCGCGCTGTCGTCGCTGTTCCGGCGATTCCCGAACGTCCGCCGCGCGGCGCCACCGGAGGAGTTGGTGTGGCGTCAGAGTCTCTTGACGCGCGGCCTAGATCGTTACCCGTTCTGCTGTGCAGCGGAGTCGGTTGTGTTGGGTGAGGGTAGAGAGGAAGCAGTGGCATGTCGCAGGCGAGCCAATTCGGGATCGTGATGACCGGCACCGCTCGGTACGCAGGTTTTCTCGCGGCGTCGGTCGCTACCCTGCGACAGCACAATGACAGCGTTCCGGTGCAGGTGTCCGTCGACAGCGAGGGCGCCGTCCTGCTCCAACCCGTCGCGGACCAACTCGGTATCGAGCTGGTCCGGTGCGAGCCACTGTGGACCGAGCCGGACGGGCACGCCGGTGCGCCCGACGAGCGAATCGGGTCGCGGTTGATGAAGATCGAAGCCATCGCCGAGGCGCGGTTCGA
>DASQDS010000542.1:0-2079 GCA_035634075.1 Pilimelia sp.
CGGGCGGCGTGGCCGGGCCGGTACTGCGGCAGCGCGCCGCCCCACCGCTGGACCCGCGCGTCCACCGGCGCCGGCAGCGCGGCCCCCAGCAGCCGACCGAGCTCGGCCCGCGCCGCGTCGGCCAGGTCGTCGTCGGGGCGCTGGAGGATGTGCTCCTCGCCGTGCCGGCCGATCGACGCGCGGACCAGCGCCAGGCCGGCCGGCGCGCCGAGGTGCCCCCACTTGGTGGTGAAGAAGGTGGCGGCCTTGACCGCCGTGCGCTCGGCGGCCGGCACCAGGAACCCGGACAGGTCCGGCAGCTCGGCCGCCGGGAGCGCGAGGGTGACCAGGGCGACGCTCGCGTACTCCAGCCCGCCCACGCCGGCGGCGGCCGCGGGGTGGATGCCGCTGAGCAGCCGGGCCGCGGGGTGGGCGGGCACGGCGAGTACGACGGCGTCCGCCTCCTCGACCCGCGGGTCGCGCGTCGCGCCGATGACCAGCCGCCAGCCGGTGGCGGTGCGGTGCAGCTCGCGCACGGGCAGGCCGAGGCACAGCCGCGCATCCGCCGCCGCGGCGACCGCCTCGACGAGCCGGCTCAGCCCGCCGGAGACCGTGCTGAAGACCGGCGCGCCGGGCGGCCGGGGCGCCGCCGCCAACGCGACCCGGACGGCCCCGGTGAGCGTGTGCGCGACCCGGCCGGCACGGGCCAGCGCGGGCATCGTGGCGACCAGGGACAGGTCGTCGGCGCGGCCGGCGTAGACGCCGCCGAGCATCGGGTCGACGAGCCGGTCCACCACCTCGTCGCCGAGCCGGCGCCGCACCAGCGCGCCGACGGCCACGTCGTCGTCGGGGCCGAGGAGCGGCCCGCCGCCGTCCCGGTCGGCCGCCGCGCTGGCGTGCGCCAGCGGCGGCAGGGCATCGAGATCACCGGGTACGCCGACCAGCGTGCCGCCCGGGATCGGGTGCAGCCGGCCCCCCACCGCGACGGCCGCCCGGCCGGTCACCGGGTGGACGAGCGCACCGGCCAGCCCGACCTGGCGGGCCAGCTCGACGGCGGCCGAGTCGCCCCCGTCGGGGTCGCGGGCGAGGAACGCCTCGGCGCCGAGGTCCACGGTGGTCCCCGCCACGGAGCCGGTGCGCAGCTTGCCGCCGAGGGCGCCGCTCTGCTCGTACACGATGATGTCGGTGCCCGCGGGGGCGCGCTCCCGCAGCCGCAGCGCGGCGGCCAACCCGGCGATGCCGCCGCCGACCACCGCGAATCGATGACCCACCCCCCCAGCCTGCCAGGCGCACGGCCGCGGTGGCGGGCGGGGTCAGCGGGAGAACGCCTCGACGATCTGCAGGACGCCCGGACCGAGGATCACCACGAAGAGGGCCGGGAACAGGCAGAACAGCACCGGGAAGAGGATCTTGATGGGGACCTTCTGGGCGATCTCCTCGGCCCGCTGGCGGCGGCGCACCCGCATCTCGCGCGCGTGCTCGCGCAGCACCCCGGCCACCGGTACGCCCAGCTCGCCGGCCTGGACGACCGCCGTGACGAACGTCCGCAGCTCGGCCACGGTGGTCCGCGCCGCCAGCGCCCGCAGCGCCTCGGCGCGGGCCTTGCCGATCTGCATCTCGCGCAGCACGCGCACCATCTCACGGGCCATCGGGCCCTTGCCGTGCTGCCCGACCTGGGCCAGCGCCGCGTCGAACCCCAGGCCGGCCTCCACGCTGATGACCAGGGTGTCCAGCACGTCCGGCAGCGACCGCAGGAGCTCCTGCTGCCGCTTCAGGCCGGCGTTGTAGACCAGCAGATCCGGCAGGAAGAGCCCGGCCAGCGCGCCGGCGGGGGCGCCGACGAGCAGGCCGACGGTGCCGCCGAACAGGGCGCCCAGCCCGGCCCCGACCACCGCGCCGGCGGCCAGCCCCACGCCCTTGAGCGGCACCACCCGCTCCACCGGCCAGGCCGGCGGGTTGCCGGCGTCGTCCAGGTGGCGCTGGAGCCGGGCCACCGCCGCCGACGGGGTAAGCGCCCGGCCCAGCCCGCCCAGCCGGTTGGCCAGCGGGGCGCCGAGGCGCTGGCGCAGCGGCCGGTCCCGCGGCGCCACGTACCCGCCG
>DASQDS010000543.1:0-5976 GCA_035634075.1 Pilimelia sp.
GGCCGCAGACGCCGCCGCACTGGACGAGGTGGCCGGGCGCGCGCTCGCCGGCGCGCGCGACGACCTCGGCGGCCTGGGCGTCGATCAGCTGGTCGGGCTGCCGCCCGCCATCCTGTCCCGGGTGCTGCACGCGTGGGCCCGCGAGCTGGGCGCCCCGGGCGGCGCGCTGTCCCACCGGCACGTCCAGGCGCTGACGGCGCTGGTCACCGGCTGGCGCGGCCAGGGCCCGGTGCACCTGCCCGGCGGGCACCCCGTCGCCCGGGTGGACGGGCGGCTGTGCCGGGTGGCCGCCGCCGAGCCGCGACCCCACCTGCGCGACCGCACGCCTTAGCGGTCCGCCGTACCGCTCAGGCCGCCGGGCTGCGGTCCCGGAACGTGCTCCGGTACGCCTGGGGCGTCGCCCCGACCCGCTTGGTGAAGTGGTGCCGCAGCGTGGCGGCGTCCCCGAAGCCCACCTTCGTGGCGATCGCCTCCACGCCCAGCGCGGTGTCCTCCAGGAGCCGGCGGGCAAGCAGGACCCGCTGGTTGGTGATCCAGTCCAACGGGGTGGTGCCGGTCTCGGCCCGGAAGCGGCGGGCGAACGTGCGCGGCGCCATGAGGGCGCGCGCGGCGAGCTCGTCCACGCTGACCTGGCTGTCCAGGTGGGTCATCAGCCAGCCGAGGATGGGTTCCAGCGTCGGCGCCTCCGGCGTGCTGGCGATCGGGGCCTCGACGTACTGGGCCTGGCCGCCGTCCCGGTGCGGCGGCACGACCATCCGCCGGGCCAGCTTGGTGGCCAGGCCCGAGCCGTGCTGCTGCCGGATCAGGTGCAGGCAGGCGTCGATGCCGGCGGCGGTGCCCGCGCTGGTCAGGATGTTGTCATCGGCCACGTACAGCGAGTTGCACTCGACCTTGGCCCGGGGAAAGCGGCGGGCAAGCTCGTCGACGTACTTCCAGTGGGTGGTGCACCGGCGGTCGTCCAGCAGGCCGGCCTCGCCCAGGAGGAAGGCGCCGGAGCACTCGCTCAGCACGGTGGCGCCGCGCGCCGCCGCCCGCCGCAGCGCCGCGAGCACCGGCTCGGGCGCGCCCGAGCGGATCGGGTGCGCGGGCACGGCCACGAGGTCCGCCTCGTCCAGGGGGCCCAGGTCGGCGTGCGGGGTGAGGTGGAAGCCGGACGAGGTGCGCACGGGCCTGCCGTCGACGGTGCACACCGCGAAGTCGTACACCGGGAAGCCGTCCGCGCCCCGGTCCGTGCCGAAGACCTCGCACAGGACGCCCAACTCGAACGGGGCAACATCGGCCAACGCGACGACCGCAACCTTGTGTGCCATGGCCGCCAGCATAACTGGCAGGATTTCGATGGTCTATGGCAAAGCTGCCACTGTCGACCGGCGCCCGGGCGGGCCAGACTTACAGACAACTCCGGTGCGCACCGGCGGAACACCCAGACCGCACACCCGCTGAAGGGATCCGCCGCCATGGAACTTCTGCTGCTCATTGTCCTTTTCGCCCTGCTCTCGCTCGCCTCCGCGGTCGGCTGGACCGCCGACAGTCGGGACTCCGCTGACTGGAAGCCCAGCCATGCGGGCCAGCGTGCACCGGCCGGCAATTGACCTCCCGTCGACGGCCCGGCGCCCGGCGAACCCCCAGAAAACGGGGGCGCCCCGGCGTCGGGCCGTAACCTGCGTACGGCAGGCTTACCGCATGTCTGACGGCTCCTGGTACGACGCCGACATCGCTCAAGTGATCATCACGGAGAGCCAGATCCGCGAGAAGACCGCCGAGCTGGCCAAGCAGGTCGCCGCCGACTACGCGGGGGTGGAGAACGGGCTGCTGCTGGTCTGCGTGCTCAAGGGCGCGGTCATGTTCATGGCTGACTTCGCGCGCGCCCTCGGCCGGCACGGGCCGCCGGCCGAGCTCGAATTCATGGCGGTCTCCTCCTACGGTCAGGGCACCACGTCCTCGGGCGTCGTGCGCATCCTCAAGGATCTGGACCGCGACATCGCTGGTCGCCACGTGGTGGTGGTGGAGGACATCGTCGACTCCGGCCTCACGCTCTCCTGGCTGCTGAAGTATCTGGCGTCCCGGTCCGCGGCGAGCGTGGAGGTGGTGGCGCTGTTCCGCAAGCCGGACGCCGTGAAGGTGCCGGTGCCGGTCCGGTACGTCGGGTTCGACATCCCGAGCGAGTTCGTCGTCGGGTACGGCCTGGACTTCGACGAGCGCTACCGCGAGGTGCCCTTCGTCGGCGTGCTCAAGCCGGAGGTCTACGGGCGCCGCTGAGGCCGGCGCGCCGCCGCCCGAGTGTTCTTGTTCGCCCACAGCGGACGCTCAGCTCCGCCCGATACCGTTACCCCAGGCAGCGGGGTCCCCGCTGCCCGGTAAGGTGCTGGTTTCGGGGGAAAATGCGGGTGCGGTGCCAGATGCCGTGGCCCGCCCGCGTGCCCACAGGTGTACCGTCGAATGACCGACGGCGCGGCAGCTCCAGCGCCCGGGGTCGCGGCGACCGCCACCGGTCGTCGCGGCGGCTGCGCCGAGCGCGGCCGTAACGGCAGGCAGACGGTCAGGACGTCGATCAGGAGGGGTCCGGGCGCCAAGCGCTCGACAACACATGGAACGTACGCGTTTCTTCCGCCGCCCGGTGGTCTGGATCATCCTGGTGATCATCGGTGCGATCGCGCTCAGCTCGCTGTTCTCGCGCGGGCCGAGCTACCACGAGGTCGATTCGTCGATCGCCCTGGAGCAGCTCGACAAGGGCGGCATCAAGAAGGCGATCCTGCAGGACAAGGAGCAGACGCTCCAGTTGGACCTGGCCACCAAGGGCACGTTCGGGGAGACCCAGACCGACCGGATCCAGGCGCAGTTCCCGGCCGAGAACATGGACGAGCTCTGGACCGAAACCCTGGAGGCCAAGGCCGCCGGCAAGGTCACCGGCACGGCCAACACCGAGGTCAACCGGGACAGCGTCCTGCTGACGCTGCTGGTCAACCTCCTGCCGATCGCGATCCTGGTGATCCTGCTGCTGCTGTTCATGTCGCAGATGCAGGGCGGCGGCTCCCGGGTGCTCAACTTCGGCAAGTCCAAGGCCAAGATGGTCTCCAAGGACATGCCGAAGACGACGTTCGCGGACGTCGCCGGGTCGGAGGAGGCCGTCGAGGAGCTCCACGAGATCAAGGACTTCCTGCAGAATCCGGCCAAGTACCAGGCTCTCGGCGCCAAGATTCCCAAGGGCGTGCTCCTGTTCGGGCCGCCCGGGACGGGCAAGACCCTGCTGGCCCGCGCGGTCGCGGGGGAGGCCGGGGTGCCGTTCTACTCGATCTCCGGCTCCGACTTCGTCGAGATGTTCGTCGGCGTCGGCGCCTCCCGGGTCCGGGACCTGTTCGAGCAGGCCAAGACCAACGCCCCGGCGATCGTCTTCGTGGACGAGATCGACGCCGTCGGCCGGCACCGCGGCGCCGGCATGGGTGGCGGCCACGACGAGCGCGAGCAGACGCTCAACCAGCTGCTGGTCGAGATGGACGGCTTCGACGCCAAGGGCGGTGTGATCCTCATCGCCGCCACCAACCGGCCCGACATCCTCGACCCGGCGCTGCTGCGGCCGGGCCGCTTCGACCGCCAGATCGCGGTGGACACGCCCGACATGGAGGGCCGCAAGGCGATCCTGCGGGTGCACGCCAAGGGCAAGCCGTTCACGCCCGACGTTGATCTGGATTCGGTGGCCCGCCGCACGCCCGGCTTCACGGGCGCCGACCTGGCGAACGTGGTCAACGAGGCCGCGCTGCTGACAGCCCGCAACGACAAGCGGGCCATCTCGAACGACTTCCTGGAGGAGTCGATCGACCGGGTCATCGCCGGCCCGCAGCGGCGCACCCGGGTGATGAGCGACCACGAGAAGAAGATCACCGCCTACCACGAGGGCGGGCACGCGCTGGTCGCCTGGGCGCTGCCGCACTCCGCGCCCGTGCACAAGGTCACGATCCTCTCCCGCGGCCGGTCGCTCGGGCACACGCTCGTGCTGCCCACGGAAGACAAGTACACGCAGACCCGCGCCGAGATGATCGACACGCTGGCGTACGCGCTGGGCGGCCGGGCCGCCGAGGAGCTCGTGTTCCACGAGCCGACCACGGGTGCCGGCAACGACATCGAGAAGGCCAGTGGCCTGGCCCGGGCCATGGTGACGCAGTACGGCATGAGTTCGAAGCTGGGCGCCGTCAAGTACGGCACCAGCGGCGACGAGCCGTTCCTGGGCCGCACCATGGGCCACGAGAAGGACTACTCCGACTCGGTCGCCGCCGAGATCGACGCCGAGGTGCGCGCGCTGATCGAGCTGGCGCACGACGAGGCGTGGGAGATCCTCGTGGAGTACCGGGACGTGCTCGACAGCATCGTCCTGGAGCTCATCGAGAAGGAGACGATCTCGCAGACCGACATGGCCCGCATCTGCGCCCGGGTGCAGAAGCGGCCGCCGATGGCCCCGTACAACGGCTTCGGCAAGCGGCAGCCGTCCGCCGACCCGCCGGTCCTCACGCCGAGCGAGAAGGACACGCTCAAGGTGCAGGCGCAGGCCGACGGCGCCGAGGTGGCCGTCGGCGGCGGTACCAGCAGCGCGGACGGCGCCCGCTGAGCGGCGCTTCAACGGACAGCGGGCCACCGACCACACCGGCCGGTGGCCCGCTGGACTATCTCGCCGCCCGGCTGATCAGCGGCAAACTCTCCGGGATCCCGGTCGAGGACGCCGTCGACCTCGGACGCATCGAAAAGGCGGTCCGCGAGATCCTGCTCGCGGTCGGCGAGGACCCGGACCGCGACGGCCTGCTCAACACGCCGGCCCGGGTGGCGCGGGCGTACGCCGAGCTGTTCGCCGGCCTGCGGGTCGACCCCGCCGCCGTGCTGACCACCACGTTCGAGGCGAACCACGACGAGCTGATCCTGGTCCGCGACATCGAGGTGATGTCGCTCTGCGAGCACCACCTGCTGCCGTTCAAGGGCGTCGCCCACATCGGCTACATCCCCGGGGAGGACGGCCGCATCACCGGGCTGTCCAAGCTGGCCCGGCTGGTCGACATCTTCGCCCGCCGCCCGCAGGTGCAGGAACGGCTGACCTCCCAGGTCGCCGACCTGCTGATGGAGCGGCTCGGCGCCCAGGGCGTCATCTGCGTGCTGGAGTGCGAACACATGTGCATGGAGATGCGCGGGATCCGCAAGGCCGGCTCGCGCACCACCACGTCGGCCGTCCGCGGGCTGTTCAAGCGGGACGCGAAGTCCCGCGCCGAGGCCATGAGCCTCATCATCGGCTCCTGAGCGATCCCCCGGCTCAGGCCACGCTGCGGTACGCGTTGGCCGCATCGACAGCCCCACCGGCGAGCGTGTGCGCCTCGTCCAGCCGCACCTTCGCCTGCTCCAGGCGGCCGATCGCCTCCACCATCGCCGGGTGGGCGCTGCCGATCGCGGTCAGCCGCAACCGGGCCAGCGCCTCGTCCACCTGCTCGGTCACCGCCCGGATCCCCGCCATCGCGTGCTGCGCCTGGTCCACCGACGCGGCCAGGTGCAGCTTGACCTCCTCCACACTGGGCACGGTCATCCCTCCACTCAGCGCACCAACGCCAGCGCGCCCGCGCCGACGCATGTTATGACCAGTGGGGCGAAGCAGACCACCGCCCCCAGCAGCGGCGTGCGCTCCACCCGCCCCCCGGGCCCGGCCGGGAACGCGAACCCCAGCACCAGCCAGCCCAGCCCGAACGCCGCCGCCGGCATCGACAGGCCGCACAGCGCCGCGTACGCCCCCGGGACGGCGTCGTCCGCCACCGCCAGGAGGGCTACCTGCACCAGCAGCACCACCGCCGCGAACGGCCCGTAGACCAGCAGATTGCGCAGCCAGGTCGCGGTGTCGCCGCCGCCGACCGGCCGGAACGCGGGCGCCAGGACGGCCGCGTCGGCCGCGTCGGCGGTCATCCGCGCCTGCCGCAGCACGGCCAGCGCGGCCGCCGGGCCCGCGGCGAC
>DASQDS010000544.1:0-4981 GCA_035634075.1 Pilimelia sp.
CGCCGGCCGGGAGGTGCTGCTCTCCCGGGGCGAGTTCATCGAGATCGGCGACGGCTTCCGCATCCCCGAACTGCTGGCCGCGGCCGGCGCCCGCCTGCGCGAGGTGGGCACCACCAACCGCACCCACCTCGCCGACTACGCGGCCGCGCGCGGCCCGGACACCGCGCTGGTGCTGAAGCTGCACCCGTCGAACTTCGTGGTCGCCGGGTTCACCGCCGCCGTTCCCGTCGCCGAGCTGGCGACCCTCGGCCTGCCCGTGGTGTACGATATCGGGTCGGGTCTGCTGGCCCCGGAGCCGGCGCTGCCGGCCGAGCCGGACGCGAGCACGGCGCTGCGGGCCGGCGCGGCCCTCGTGACGGCCAGCGGCGACAAGCTGCTCGGCGGTCCGCAGGCGGGCCTCATCCTGGGCGCCGCCGACCTGGTGGAGCGCCTGCGCCGGCACCCGCTCGCGCGGGCCCTGCGGGTGGACAAGCTCACCCTCGCCGCGCTGGAGGCGACCCTGCGCGGGCCGGTGCCCCCGGTCCGCGCGGCGCTGACCGCCGACGTCGACGCGCTGCGCGGGCGCGCCGAGCGGCTGGCCGAGGCCCTCCGCGCGGGCGGCGTGGATGCGGTGGCGGTGGCGAGCGCGGCGACGGTCGGCGGTGGCGGAGCCCCGGGCGTGACCCTGCCCAGCGCGGCGGTGAGCCTGCCCCGCCGATTCGCCGACCCCCTGCGCACCGGGGATCCGCCGGTCCTGACCCGGACGACCGCCGACCGCTGCCTCCTGGACCTCCGCGCCATCCCCCCGACCGCGGACGCCACCCTGAACTCGACCGTCCGCGCCGCCGCCCAACCCCCACCCCCCTGAACCCGGGCCGGCGTGATCAAGGGATTGGTGCCGCGACACGCCGAGCGGGGTGGCACAAATCCCTTGATCACCGGCCCGGAAGCCGGTCAGCGCGTGGCCGCGGCCAGGAACATTGGGATGGCGAGGAGCAACCGGCCGGCGGCGGCCCGTCGGGTCTGTTCGCTGACCCAGGCGTCGGCCTGCTCGTCGTCGATGGCGCCTGTCCGGCGGGCGGCGTCAGCGTGTCCGGTGAGCAGCGGCAGCGTTGCGGCATCGCCGAAGATGATGGTGCCGACCTCGACGTCGACGTCGTGGAAGCCGGCATCGAGCAGCAGGTTGCGGTAGGCGCGGGCGATCCGGGGATGGGGGATGGTGTCGGCGCGGGCGTGCACGATGCGGCGGGTCAGGGCGGGTTGGTCGGAGTCGATGACGATCGTGTCCCAGTCCTGGCCGACCAGGACGATCCGGCCGCCGGGAGCGAGGACCCGCCGGGCCTCGGCCAGGGCGGCGGTCGGTTCGGGCAGCACGTGGTAGACCTTGTCCGCGCGGTAGCCGTGGGCCTCCCCGTCGCCCAGCGGCAGCTCAGCGGCGTCGGCGGCACGGACGTCGATCCCGGGGTGCCGGCCGCGGGCGGCGGCCAGCATGGTCTCGTCGAGGTCCACTCCGACGGCGCGGGCGCCGTCCTCGGTGAGTTCGGCCACGGCGCGGCCGGTGCCGCAGCCGACGTCGACCACTGTCGCGCCGGGGTGCAGCCGCAGCAACTGGTAGCTGCGCGCGCGCAGCGCGGACGCGCCGGGGGTGGCTTCGGCGGCGTCGAGCGCGCCGATCAGGGCGTCGGCGTCCGTGAAGGTGGTGTGCGTATCGGGCATGGGGCCGAGTGTGCGGCTTAAGGTCGACCTGAAGTCAACGGTGCTTGCGATACGTCGTGGGGATGGCCGGTGGAGTATTCGATCGGGGAGTTGGCTGACCGCTTCGGGTTGGCGACGCACGTGCTGCGGCATTGGGAGGACGTGGGACTGCTGTCGCCGACGCGGGCGGCGGGCCGCCGGGTGTACGGCGCGGCGCACGTCACCCGGGTGGCGGAAATCCTGCTGGGCAAGGACGCGGGCTTCAGCCTGGGGCAGTTGCGGGACCTCTTCAACGCCGCCGATCAGGAACGCCGGCGGGAGCTGTTGCGCGGTCAGCTGGCGCACGTGCAGGAGCGCATCGCCCGGCTCACGCTGTCGCGGACGCTGCTGGAACACGGGTTGCGCTGCCAGCACGCCGATCACCAGGGGTGCCCGCAGTTCCAGGCAATGGTGCTCGCGCGGCTGGCCGGGGTCGAACTGGCCGACGCCCTGGACCACTGACGACGCGGACTGATGGCGGCCGTGGCGACGAAGTTCGGCGGAACGTGTCGAGAACCGGTGCCGGCCGTTCGTCACACGGACGACGCAACCTTTCACACGCGAGGAGCAACCATGCAGTACGCGATGCTGATCTTCGGCGACGACCACGAGTGGGCCGCGCTGCCCCCGGCCGACGAGCAGGACGTGATGAAGCAGGTCTACGGGTGGTTCGAGCGGTGGCAACCGGCCGGCAAGATCGCTGACGGCGGCGCTGAGCTGCAGCCCCGGGACACGGCGAAGACGGTGCGCGCCGGCGCGACCGGCCAGCCGGTGATCACTGACGGGCCGTACCTGGAGCTCAAGGAGGTCATCGGCGCGGTCGTGATCCTGGAGTGCGACGACATCGACGAGGCCGTGCGGATCGCGGCCACCTGGCCGCTCGCCGCCGGGATGAGCGCGGTGGAGGTCCGCCCGGTGGCGAGCCGCGAATAGCGCAGACGCCGGGGCGCCGGCCTCACAGCCGGCGCCCCAGCTCACCCACCCGGCGCGACATCAGCTCTCGTTCGGCCGGGTTTGTCGCCAGCGCCAGGGCCCGCTCCGCGGCCGTCAGCGCCTCGGCCGGACGGTCGAGCGTGGCCAGCAGGTCGGCCCGGGCAGCGTGCCACAGGTGGTAACCGGCAAGCCGGTCGGCGAGCGCGTCGACCTCGGCCAGTGCCGGGGCCGGGCCCACCGCGAACCGCGTGGCCACTGCCCGGTTCAGCAGCACGACCGGCGAGGGGTCCAGCCCGTACAGCCGGTCGTACAGCGCGCGGACGTCGGCCCAGTCGGTGGCCTCGTACGAGGCGGCCAGGGCGTGTAGGGCGGCGATGCCGGCCCGCACCTGGTACGGCCCGGGCCGGCCCTGGCGCACCGCCGCCCGCAGCCGCAACGCCGCCCGTTCGATCGCCGCCGTGTCCCACAGCCGCCGGTCCTGCTGGTCGAGCAGCACGATGCGACCCCACGAGTCGAACCGCGCGGCGGCGCGGGCGTGGTGCAGCTCCAGCAGCGCGGCGAGTCCGGCGGCCTCCGGCTCCCGGGGCAGCAGCGCGGCGAGTTGGCGCGCCAGCTCGACCCCCTCGCGGGCCAGCTCACGCCGTTGGGTGGACCGGCCGCTGGACAGGTACCCCTCGTTGAACACCAGATAGATCACCGCGAGCACGGCCGGTAGCCGGTCGGCGTACTCGGTCGGCCGGGGCACCTCGAACCGGATGCCGCGCTCCCGCAACTGGCGCTTGGCCCGGGAGAGCCGCTGTGCCATCGTGGGCAGCGGCACCAGGAACGCGGCGGCGATCTCGGCCGTGCTCAGGCCGCTCGCGGCCGACAGCGTCAGCGCGACCCGCGCCGGCTCGGCCAGGTCCGGGTGGCAGCAGGCGAAGACCATGGCCAGCCGATCGTCCACGCCCGGTTCCGCCGGCGGTGCCGCGGCCACCTGGGCCCCCTTCTCGCGGCCGACGGCGTCGCGGCGCAGCCGGTCCAGCGCCTTACGCCAGCCCGTGGTGACCAGCCAGCCGGTGGGGCTCGCCGGCACACCTTCGCCGGGCCAGCGCGTGAGCGCCTCGGCCAGCGCCTCTGACAGCGCCTCCTCGGCCCGGTCGAAGTCGCCGAGCCGCCGGCTGAGCGCGCCGAGCATGCCGGCCGCGTCCGCCCGCCAGACCCGGTCCAGCAGCTCCGCAACGTCGTCCACCGCACCAGGGTGCAATACCGACGGGGCCGAGGAGGCCGGGCTCGCCGCGGGTGCCGCTGCGCCGACCCGACCGGTTGGGCGTTCGGCAGGTACCCTCGGCCGGTGTTCTCGCCCCACGGCCCGTCCCTGCGTGAACTGAGCGTCCAGGCACTGTCGTCGGTCGAGCGCGGCTACGACCTTCTGGCGCCGAAGTTCGACCACACGCCCTTCCGCACGCCGGGAAGCATCCTCGACGCCGCGGCCCACGCGCTGTCCGAGCTCGGGCCGTTCGGCCACGGACTGGACGTGTGCTGCGGCACCGGCGCGGGCATGCTGGTGCTCAAGCCCCTGTGCCGGGGGCGGGTGACGGGCGTCGACTTCAGCACCGGCATGCTCGCCCAGGCGCGCAGCGCACACCCGGACGCCACCTGGGTACGGGCCGACGCGCGGGCCCTGCCATTCGCCGGGGGCTTCGACCTCGCGGTCAGTTTCGGAGCGCTCGGGCACTTCCTGCCCGCCGAGCGGCCCGCGCTCTTCGAGGGGGTCTACCGCGCGCTGCGGGCTGGTGGGCTGCTCGCCTTCGCGATCGGCGTGCCGCCGCCCCGGACCTCGGTCACGCACTGGGCCGCACTCGGGTTCGACCTGGCCATGCGGGTCCGCAACGCCGTGTGGCGCCCGCCGTTCGTCATGTACTACCGCACCGGCTCCCTGCGCTCGGTCCGCGACGACCTGACGGCGGCCGGCTTCACGACGGCGTCCGTCGCGCTGACCGCCCTGGGCCGGCACCGGGACGGCGGCCCGCGGTACCGGCTCGTCCTCGCGCGTAAGCCGGCCGACGCGTACTCACCGGGGCCGCCGCCTGACTGGTCGAGCCGTTGAAGCCGCAATGCCAGGTTCGGGGGGCCCGGTCCGCGGGCGTGGAACGACCTGCTGAGCGGCGGCCCTCCCGCGGCGTCGCCGGGCCGGGGGCCCGGCTGACAGCCGGCCTGGGCCGCTGGCGGGCGAGGGTGGGCCGGGCGGGCGACAATGGCGGGCATGGCACTCCCACTTTCCCTGGTCCGGCCGGGCGCGGCGGCCGCCGCCGCGGTGTCGCTCGTCGCGCGGGCGGCGCAGCTCGCGATGTCC
>DASQDS010000545.1:0-3162 GCA_035634075.1 Pilimelia sp.
CGGACCGGTTCGGCGCCTCGGCGGCCGTCCTCGTGGGCGACCTGTGCCTGATCTGGGCCGACCGGCTGATGGCGGGCGCCGGCGTGCCCGCGCACACGCTGGCCGCCGCCCGCCGCACCTACGACCAGATGCGGGTGGAGGCGGTCGCGGGTCAGTACCTGGACGTGCTGGGCGAGTCCCAGCCGAACGCCTGGACGGTCGAGCGGGCGCTGTGTGTGGCCCGGCACAAGACCGCCAGCTACACCGTCCGGCGGCCGCTGGAATTCGGCGCCGCCCTCGCCGACGGGGCCGGCGGCCAGGCGGGCGCGCTGGCGGCGTACGCCGAATACGGCCTCGCCGTCGGCGAGGCCTTCCAGCTGCGCGACGACCTGCTCGGCGTGTACGGCGACCCGGCCGTCACGGGCAAACCCGCAGGCGACGACCTGCGCACCGGCAAACCCACCACGCTGCTCATGGTGGCCCGCGAGCTCGCCTCCCCCGCCCAGCGGGCCGAGCTCGACGGTGGACTCGCCGGGGCCGCCAACCACCTCGCCGACGCCGCCTCCTCCGGCGCCGGGCGGGGCGACAGCGGCCCCGGCGACCACCGCCACGCCCTCACCGACGCGGACGTGGCCCGGCTGGCCGACCTGGTCACCCGGACCGGGGCGGTGGCACAGGTGGAACGGATGATCGACGAGCGGGTCGCGGCGGCCATCACGGCCATCGGCGCGGCCCGGATCGACACCGTGGCCCGCCGGGCGCTCACCCGGCTGGCGATGGTTGCCGCCCGGCGGCAGGCATGACCCCACAGCAGCGAGGGAGTTCCGGCGATGCGTAGCGTGAGCGGGCCCACCGACCGGGTGGTCGTCGTGGGCGCCGGCCTGGGCGGCCTCGCCGCCGCCCTGCACCTGGCCGGCGCCGGGCGCGAGGTGACCGTCGTGGAGCGGGAGGCCGCGCCGGGCGGGCGGGCGGGGCGGCTGTCCACGGGCGGCTACGAGTTCGACACCGGCCCGACCGTCCTGACCATGCCGGAGCTGATCGCCGAGGCGTTCGCCGCCGTCGGCGAGGAGCTCACCGACTGGCTGGAGCTGACCCCGCTGGACCCGGCGTACCGGGCGCACTACCCCGACGGGTCCGCCCTCGACGTCATCACCGACCCGGCCCGGATGGCCGCCGAGATCGCCCGGGTGTGCGGGCCCCGGGAGGCCGACGGTTACCTGCGGTTCGTCGCGTACGCCCAGCGGTTGTGGCAGTTGGAGCGGGCCGACTTCATCGAGCGCAACCTGGACAGCCCGCGCGACCTGCTGACCGGCAACCTGCTCAAGCTCCTCGCGGCGGGCGGCTTCGGCCGGCTCCAGCCGCGGATCGACACATTTTTCGCGGACCCCCGCACCCGGCGCATCTTCTCGTTCCAGGCCATGTACGCCGGGCTGGCGCCGCACCAGGCCCTCGCCCTGTACGCCGTGATCGCGTACCTGGACTCCGTCGCCGGGGTGTACTACCCCCGCGGCGGCATCCACGCGGTCCCGCGCGCGCTGGCCGGTGCCGCCGAGAAGCACGGGGTGCGGTTCCGCTACGACACCGCGGTGGCCCGGGTGGAGGCCCAGGGGGGGCGGGCCACCGCGGTGCTCACCACGGACGGCGAGCGCATCCCCGCCGACGTCGTGGTGCTGAACCCCGACCTGCCGGTGGCGTACCGGGACCTGCTGCCCGGCCCGGGCCGGGCCACCCGGCGGCCGCTGCGCTACTCGCCGTCCTGCGTGGTGCTGCACGTCGGCTCCCGCCAGGGGTACGGGAAGATCTCCCACCACAACATCCACTTCGGGAAGGCCTGGCGCAGCACCTTCACCGAGGTGATCCGCGACGGGCACCTGATGACCGACCCGTCGCTGCTCGTCACCAACCCCAGCCGCACCGACCCGTCGGCGGCGCCACCGGGCCGGCACAGCTACTACGTCCTCGCCCCCGTGCCCAACCTGCACCGGGCGCCGCTGGACTGGCGCGGCGGCTTCGCCGATCGGTACGCCGACGAGCTCATCGCCACCCTGGAGGAGCGCGGCTACCGGGGCTTCGCGGACGGCGTCGAGGTCCGCGAGGTGATCACCCCAGCCGACTGGGCGGACGCCGGCATGGCCGCCGGCACGCCGTTCTCCGTCGCGCACAGCCTCCTGCAGACCGGACCGTTCCGCCCGGGTAACCTCCACCGCGCGCTCGGCAACGTGGTCTTCGTCGGTTCCGGCACGCAACCCGGCGTCGGCGTACCCATGGTCCTGATCTCCGGCAAGCTAGCCGCCGCACGCGTGACGGGAGGCGTACCGTGACCGGCACCACCCGCGAGTCGCACCTCGTCGAGCTCGTCGACGAGGCCGGCCGGACGCTCGGGTCCGCCACGGTGGACGCGGCGCACCGCGCCCCCGGGCGGTTGCACCGGGCCTTTTCCGTGCTGCTGGTGGACGGCGCGGGGCGCATGCTCCTGCAGCGCCGCGCGGCGGCGAAGACGCGGTTCGCGTTGCGTTGGGCGAACGCCTGCTGCGGGCACCCGGCCCCCGGCGAATCGCCCGTGGCCGCGGCGGCCCGCCGGCGGGCCGAGGAGCTGGGCGTGCGGGACGTCCCGCTGACCGAGGTCGGCGTGCACGTCTATCAGGCCGCCGACCCGGCGACCGGGCGGGCGGAGCACGAGTACGACCACGTCCTGCTCGGCCGCCTCGACGCGGACGTCCCGCTCACGCCGGACCCGGCGGAGGTGGCGGAGCTGCGCTGGGTGCCGGCCGACGAGGTCGGCGCCGGCGCCGCGGCCGACCCGTCGGCGTACGCCCCCTGGCTGGCCGGTGTGGCGTCGGTCCTGGCCACCGCGCGCGGGTCCGTGCCCGCCCCACCCGCTGCGGAGCGGCCCGGTGGCCGATGAGGGGCTGAGCGCCGGCGCGGTGGCCCGGCGGCTCGGCGTGGCCGTGACGACGTTGCGGACCTGGCACCAGCGCTACGGGCTCGGCCCGAGCCACCACGAGCCCGGGCACCACCGGCGCTACACCCCCGAAGACCTCGCCCGGTTGGAGGTGATGCGCCGGCTCACCGCGCAGGGGGTGACGCCGGCCGAGGCCGCCCGCTGGGCGCGGCGCGTGCCCACCGACGTGGCGTCGGGCGCCGCGCCGGACCGGGTGCCCGTCGGCCGCCACGGCGGCGGGC
>DASQDS010000546.1:0-2564 GCA_035634075.1 Pilimelia sp.
GCACCCGGAGGAGACCACCGGCGCGACCGAGGCGAACGACGGGTCACCCCACAGCGGCCGCGCCGAGCGCCAGCGGGCCGGCTGCGCGCGTCCGGGCGTGAAGAAGCCGACGCCCCAGCCGTCGGCGTTCACGGTGCCGTACCGCTGACGGCGCGGCGCCCAGGACTGCACGAGCAGCGAGGACCGCGGCTCGAGGACCAGCTCGGCCAGCGTCCGGGGCCGGCCGAGCCAGGCGAGGTGGCGGCACACGGGTCAGGCGGCCGGCTCGTCGACGGACCAGGCCAGCCGGAAGCCGCTGAAGACCTGCCGGCGGATCGGGTGGTCCCAGTTGCGGAAGCTCGGCCGCAGGATCGACGCGCCGACCGCCCAGGAGCCCCCGCGCAGCACCCGGTAGTCGCCGCCGAAGAAGGGTGCGGAGTAGTCGGCGTAGAGCATCGGCCGGAAGCCCGGCCACGGCTGGAAGTCCGAGGACGTCCACTCCCAGACGTCGCCCATCAGCTGCTCGGCGCCGTACGCGGAGGCACCCGCCGGGTAGGCGCCCACCGGCGCCGGGCGCAGCGCGTCGCCACCCAGGTTGGCCAGGGCCGGGGTCGGCTCGGCCGAACCCCACGGGAAGCGCCGCCGCCGCCGCAGGGCCGGGTCCCAGACGGCGGCCTTCTCCCACTCGACCTCCGTGGGCAGCCGCGCGCCGGCCCAGGCGGCGTACGCCTCGGCCTCGAAGTACGTGACGTGCTGGACCGGCTCGTCCCCGGGGACCGCCTCCACGACGCCGAAGCGGGTGCGGGTGCCGTCGGCGCCCCAGAACTGCGGGCGCTCCAGGCCGGCCTCGACCCGGTGCGCCCAGCCCCGCTCGGACCACCAGCGCGGGTCGCCGTACCCGCCGTCGGCGACGAACGCGGCGTACTCGGCGTTGGTCACCGGCACCCGGCCGATGCGGAAGGACGGGACGTCGACGGTGTGCGCGGGCCGCTCGTTGTCCAGCGAGAACGGCTCGTCGGCGGCGTCCACCCCGAGCACGAACTCACCGCCGGGCACCAGCACCGAGGTGCCGGCCACCCCGGGCCGGCCGGGCGGCAGCGGCGTCCCGGCGCCCAGCAGCGGCGGGCCGGTGCGCAGGTTGAGCGCCTGCAGCATCGTCTCGTCGTGCTGCTGCTCGTGGCTGACGACCATCGCGAAGTCGAACGGGTCGCCGTCGTCGTCCCGGCCCAGGCGGCCCAGCCGGTCGAGCACCCGGCCGCGGACCTCGCCGCAGAAGCCCCGCGCCTCCACCGGCGGCAGCAGCGGCAGCCGCGCGCGCATCGCGCGGGGGTGGGTGAACGCGTCGTAGAGGGCCTCGACGTCGGCCGGCAGCAGGCCCTCCCGGCGGGCGTCGCCGCGGCGCAGCAGCCACAGGTCCTCCTGCTGGCCGATGTGCGCGAGGTCCCACACCAGCGGGCTGAGCAGCGGGGTGTGCTGGCGCAGGAGTTCGGGCTCGTCGTGGTCGGTGAGCCGCAGGGTGCGCTGCCGGGCGGTCTCCAGGTCTCGGGCGAGCTGCTCGGTCAGGTCGGTCATGCGGTGGCTCCCGTGGCGGAGAGGAGGGCGGCGGTCGCGCCACCGGCCCGGGCGGTGTCGAGCAGGGCGTCGCCGGGGCAGCGGCCCCGGTCGACGAGGTCGGCCAGCGCCTCGACCTCGGCCCGCAGCGCCGGGGGGACGGCGGCGCAGGCGGCGGCGAGGCAGGCGCGGGCAGCGGCGTGCAACGCGGGGTCGGCCAGGCCCACATGGGCGGCGCGGTCCCAGGCGCCGGCGACCGGTACGGTGGCCGTGGCGGCGTGCCCGGCCGCGACCGGGTCGTCGAGCAGGACCGCCGTCACCGTGGCCAGCGCCGGCCACCACGGCTCGGGTGCGGCGTCGAGGTAGCGGATCTCCAGGTAGCCGCGCGGCCGCACCGGCGGGAACAGCGTGGTCAGGTGGTAGTCGAGGTCGGCGGTCGTGGGCGCCCGGCCGCCCAGCGGGACCTCGCCGGTCACCCAGTCGGCGAACCGGACCCGCTCCCGCACCGCCACCGCGCCGCCGCCGTCGGGGTCGCGGACCAGCATCACCGGGGCGGTCAGCGCGTACCCGGCCCACTCGCCGCACGGGTCCGCGCCGCCCAGCAGCGGCCCGCAGCGGGCCTGGTCGAGGTCACCCCACCCCGGCTGCCGCTGCGACACCCAACCGGTCGGGCGGCCGCCGGCGAGCGGGCTGCAGGCCGCGACGGCGACCAGGGTGGGCCCGAGCTGGTGGGCCAGGGACACCCGCTCGCTCCACCCGGCGCACGGCCCGGCGTCCAGGTTGACCTGCAGCGCGGCGGTGCCGGTCATCATCGTCGTCCCGGCCTGGGCGCAGCCGACGGCGGCGAAGTGCTCCTCCATCGCGGCGTAGCGGGGGGCCGGGCAGACCCGTGCCGGGGGTCGCAGCGGGTCGGCGCCCACCGGGGCCACGGTCAGCCGCTCGCCGGCCAGTGCCGCGGCGACCCCCACCCGGTCGGGCGGCCGCCGGCGAGCGGGCTGCAGGCCGCGACGGCGACCAGGGTGGGCCCGAGCTGG
>DASQDS010000547.1:0-6215 GCA_035634075.1 Pilimelia sp.
CGCTCGCTGCCGTGCTGCGCTACCCCGGCCGGGACTGGGCGGACTTCGGCGGCGCCTTCGTCAACGACCATCCCGTCCTGGCGAAGGTGTGCGACGACGGGGACCGCCGGGGTGACCGCGCGCCCGTGCTGGTGGCCCACACCACGGCGGCGTTCGCGGAGCGCCACCTGGCCGACCCGGCTGCGGCCTCGGCCGAGGTGGCGGCGGCCGTCCGGGAGCTGCTGGCCCTGCCGCGGCCCGCGGTGGAGGCGTTCGTGCACCGGTGGACGTACGCCCAGCCGGCGGGCCCGGCGCCCGCGCAAACCTGCTTCCACCTCGACGATGCCGGGGTCGGGCTGGCCGGCGACGCGTTCGGGCCGGCGCGGGTGCAGACCGCCTGGCTCTCCGGCCACCTGCTCGGCTCCGCGCTGGCCCGCCGCCTCAGGGGCTGACGGGGCTGAGGCCGAACGCCCCCAGCAGGCCGGTGACCTCCAGCACCCGGCGCACGCCCGGCCGAGGCCTGGTCAGGACCAGCTCGATGCCCAGGTCCGCCGCCTCGGTCAGCGCCTTCGCCAGCACGTTGATGCCGGCGGAATCCATGAACGGCACGCCGTCGACGTCCACCTCGACGCGTCGGGGGGCGGGGGAGAGGCTCAGCTCGTCGGTGAGGGCGGTCCGTAGCTGGGTGGCCGTGGCGAGGTCGACCTCCCCGGTCACGCACACCCGGACAACGCCGGGTCCGGGACGCAGGGTCTGCACGCCGAGCTGCGGCGCGGCCGGGATGGCGGTGTGCTGTACGCCGGTCCTGCTCATCACGCTGACATATCCCTTGCTCGCAGGCGGGGGATGTGGGTTCCTCCCGAACGTACGCGCCGCCCGGCACGATGCCAACACCGTCACCGGTGGCGGGTCGGCGGTCCGGTCAGTGATCGGTCACCCGACCGTCGGTGACCTCCAGGTGACGGGTGGTGTGCACGGCGGCCAGCATCCGGCGGTCGTGCGTCACCAGCAACAGCGTGCCGGGGTAGCCGGCCAGCGCCGACTCCAGCTGCTCGATGGCGGCCAGATCCAGGTGGTTGGTGGGCTCGTCCAGCACCAGGAGGTTGACGCCGCGCGCCTGGAGCAGGGCCAGCGCCGCCCGGGTGCGCTCTCCGGGCGACAGGGTCGCGGCCGGCCGCAGCACGTGCGCCGCGCGCAGGCCGAACTTGGCCAGCAGCGTCCGCCGGTCGGCCGGCAGCAGGTCGGGTACGGCGGCGCCGAACGCGTCCAGCAGCGGCTCGTCGCCCAGGAAGAGGCCGCGTGCCTGGTCAACCTCGCCGACGACGACGCCCGGGCCCAGCCAGCCCGTGCCGGCCGCCAGCGGCAGGCGACCGAGCAGGGCAGCGAGCAACGTGGACTTGCCGGCACCGTTCGCCCCCGTGATCGCGACCCGGTCCGCCCAGTCGACCTGCAGGTCCACCGGGCCCAGGGTAAAGCCGTCGCGGCGCACCACCGCCTGGCGCAGCGCGGCGACCACGGCGCCGGCGCGCGGGGCGGCGGCGATCTCCATCCGCAACTCCCACTCCTTGCGGGGCTCCTCGACGACCTCCAGCCGCTCGATCAGCCGCTCGGTCTGCCGGGCCTTCGCCGCCTGCTTCTCGGAGGTTTCGCCGCGGAAGTTGCGGACGAACTTGTCGTTGTCCGTCGCCTTGCGGCGGGCGTTGCGGACGCCCTTGTCCATCCAGGACCGTTGGACGCGGGCCCGCTGCTCCAGCCCGGCCCGGGTGTCGGCGTACTCGTCGTAGGCCTCGCGGGCGTGCCGGCGGGCGATCTCCCGCTCCTCCAGGTACCCGGCGTAGCCGCCGCCGTACTGGCGGACCTGCTGCTGCGCCAGGTCCAGCTCCACGACCCGGGTCACCGTCCGGGCGAGGAACTCGCGGTCGTGGCTGACCAGCACGGTGCCGGTGCGCAGCCCGGTGACGAACGCCTCCAGCCGGGCCAGGCCGGCCAGGTCCAGGTCGTTGGTCGGCTCGTCGAGCAGCAGCAGGTCGTACCGGCTGAGCAGCAGCGCCGCGAGCTGCGCCCGGGCGGCCTGCCCGCCCGACAGCGCCGCCATCGGCACGTCGAGGCCGTCGCCCAGGCCGAGCTCGCGGGTGACCTGCTCGGCCCGCTCGTCGAGGTCGGCGCCGCCGAGCGCCAACCAGCGGTCCAGCGCCGTGGCGTACGCGTCGTCGGCCCCGGGCCGGCCGTCGGCGAGCCCCTGGGCGGCGCTGTCCATGGCCTGCTGCGCGGCCGTCACCCCCGTGCGCCGGCCCACCACGTCGCGGATCGACTCGCCGGGCCGGCGTTCCGGCTCCTGCGGCAGGTAGCCGATCGTGGCCGTCGGCGGGCTGAGCTGCAGGCTGCCGCGTTCGGCCGGGAGCAGGCCCGCGAGGAGGCGCAGGAGGGTGGACTTGCCGGCGCCGTTGGCCCCCACGAGGCCGGTTACCTCGCCGGGGGCCACGACGAGGTCGAGGCCGGCGAACAGGACCCGGTCGCCGTGCGCGGCGGTGAGGTCTCGGGCGATCAGCGTGGCGCTCATGAGAACGCCGATGGTAGCCGGCCCGCCGGTCACCGGCAGCGGCGGCGCACCTGCCGGAGCTGGTCCTCCCAGTACTCGGCCGGCGGCAGGTCGGTCCACGGGGAGCCGGCCGCCGAGATGGTGTGGTTGGTGACGTAGACGTACCCGGCGTGCCGGTCCCGCGCCAGCGCGAGCGCCGCCCGCATGTCGTCGATGGTGGCGGCGCCGTGGATGAGGTGCCAGAACATCGTCTCGGGATGCTCCCGGACCCACGCCGGCGGCTCCCAGGTCTGGTAGACCTCGGCGGTGTTCTCGAAGATCATGATGACGTCCGCGACGTCGGTGTAGCACTCGTCGACGGTCGTCCCCGGGTTGAGCGCGATGGTGGCCCCGCGCTGCCGGCGCTGGATCTGGCGCCCCACGGCGCCGTACACGTCGACGTACTCGCCGTCGACGCCGCAGGAGGACAGCGTCTGGTCCAGGAAGATCCCGGCCAGGCCGTACCGGCCGTAGAGGCGCTGCCACGCCTTGGCGTCCGCGTCGATCTGGGCCCGCCAGTCCGCGATCTCGGTCGACCCGGGCGCCACCCGCGTGGTGGTCAGGCCGGTGCGGCCCAGGTAGCCCGTGTCGACGTACCCGAGCACGGTGGCGCCCTCGCGGCGCAGCCGGCGGATGGCCTCCGCGGTGGCCGCGCTGAACGGCACCGGCGGCGCGCTGGCCGGCCCGTTGATGATCACGGTGTCGACGGTGGGCGTGGCCTCGGCCAGCCGGTCGAACATGGCCATCCCGCTCTCGACCTCCGGCGACCAGTACGCCGGGATGCCGATCGCCGGTTGGTAGCCCGTCCCGGCATCCGCGGCGGCGACCCCGACGCCCATGGTCACCACGGCGGTCGCCGCGACGGCGATCCCTCGCACCAAGGACCTACGCATGCACCCATCCCTCTCGGTCGCTCAGACGCGTCCCGCGCCCACATGTGGCCCCCTGTCACGCCCGAACCACGGGGGTGAAGACCAACGGCGTGCCGGCAGCCACCGTGACCGGGGCCGACACGTCCGTGCCGTACGTGCTGAAGCCGGCGGTCCGCGCGCCCGTCATGGTCACCGTCCCGGCCCGCGGTGAGGTCACGGTGACCGTGCCGGCCACGCGGTCGTACACCGCGTCGGCGCCGGCGGCGAGCAGTCCGAAGTGCGCGGTGCGGGCGGTGGCGTAGCGGCCCAGGGCCGGCCACGTCGGGCTCAGCACCGGCACCCGGTAGTACGTCGTGAACTTGCGGAGCACGCTGTCCAGCCAGTCCGTGAGCAGCGTACGCCACGCGCCGTAGTCATGCACGTTCGCGATGTGGAACGTATGGGTGTAGACAGACCCGCTCGTCATGTGCCGCAGCGCCAGATCCGTTTCGTACGACAGCAGTTCGGCGTACGTCAGGTCGCGCGGCCAGAACGGGAAGCGGCCGTTCGGGCCGTAGAAGGAGTTGTAGAACGACGTCTCCTCCGCCGGGGTGGTCGTGTGGTACGCGATGTTGGTCGGCCAATCCGGCACAATGGACACCGCCGGCTGTTGGGGGAGCGGCACGGCGCAGTTGAAGCAGGACGGCACGTGACTGGAGAACGACATGTTGCCGTGCAGGTAACGCACGCCGAGGTCGGCGGCCGCCTGCAGCAGCGCCGGATTCGACGCGGCGAGGCCGAAGTCCGTCGGCGGGTCGGTGTCGTTGTTCGGGTCGGGGTGGTAGACGCCCAGGCCGGAGTACTCCGGCGTCTTCAGCACCGAGGCGTCCACCGGCAGCCCGAGCGCGGCGCCGATCCGCAGGTTCTCCTCGATCTGGGCGCGCGTGGTGGCGTAGTCGGTGTGGTTCAGCTCCGGGTGGTTCACCGTGTGGTTGATCCAGCGGTACTGCCCCTTGAAGCACTTGGTCGCCCCGGTGAGGAACGCCGGTCCGCCGACGGCGCACCACGGCAGCGCGTTGACGTTGGCGCCGCCGCCGTTGTACGCCATCGTCGGGCGGAACGCGGCCGCCTGCGGGTACCGCTGGCGGAGGCCGGTCAACTGCGCGGTCAGCGTGATGAGCTCGCTGGCCGACACCTGATAGCCGGGGTCGCTCTCGATGTGCCCGTCGGGGAACCGGTGGTCCGAGTTGATGAACCAGTCGTCCACGTCGACGTTGAGGTGGTGCCGCTGCTCGCCGAAGAGCAGTCCCCGGGTCGCCCAGCGCAGCAGGCCGTACCCCAGCAGGTCGGCGTGCAGCAGGTGCTGGTTGGTGGTGAAGGTGAGCGCCAGGCGCTGCCGGCCGTCCGTCGAGGTGCTGGTCACGCCGAGCACCTGGGCGCCGACCGTGATCAGCGGCTGGGCCGCGCAGCCCGGGGCGACCGACGTGCGGTACACGTAGGACTGTACAAGCGGGACCTGCGCGGTGGCCCGCAGGTAGTCGAAGACCTGGGCGCCGGCGGTGGTCAGCCGGGTGGCCAGCGGGGTGTCGCCCACGCCGCCCTCGCTCACCGGGCGCAGGCAGTAGTCCTCCGGCCAGGCGCCGTGGCTGGTGTACAGGGCGACCTGTCGGACGGCGTAGTCGCGCTCGTACGCCCACAGCGTGTTCCACTCCGTGGCGTCCAGGCCGCTGAGGAAGGCGCCGCCGTCGGCGTACAGGAGGCTGGCGCTGGTGAGCAGGATGGCGTTGTAGCGGCCGGTGCCGTCGGGGCGGACCAACCTGTCCGCGGTCAGCGGGGTGTCCCGGCTGAGCAGCACGTCGTACGGCGCGCCCACCCGGTCGAGGGTCTGCCGCCAGGTGGGCAGGCCGAAGTCCGCCGAGTCGACGGCGATCACGAGGGCGCGCAGCGCGACCCGGTCGGTGGCCGCGAGCGCGGCGCCGGCGTCCGCCGTCGCGGTCTGCCCGGCGGCGCGTGCCCGGCCGGCGGCGGGTGTGGCCGCCCGGACGGGCACCGTGCCGGCCAGCTGGTGCAGGGGGGCGGGCGGGGTGGCGCGGGGTGGTGCCACCGGCGCCGGGACGATGGCCCGCGCGCGTCCCGCGGCGTCGTGCCCGGCCGCCGGGGTGGCCGCGACGGCCACCCCCGCCGTGGCTATCAGGGCGGCGACCGCCGTCTGGGCGACCCGTGCTCGTAACAGAATGCCCACCGTCATGGCAGGTCCTCTCGCCCTCAGCAGGCGCCTCACCCGGAGATCGGGGTGCGCGGACGCCGAGACGCTACCAACGCGGCGACGAGGGCCCGCCATTGTGACCTGAACTGAGCACTTGTATTGACGCCATTAGACCGGGGGTGTAAAAGCGTTTCTCAATCGCGGCTCCGGTCAATTGTGAAACATTTGTTGCGGTAATGAACGACGATTCGCCGGCCGCCGTCACGGCCACTCGTCGCCGGCCGCCAGCCGCTGCCGCAGCAACTCCCGCAGCGGCATGGACTCCCCGTCCCGCCCGCCCTGGCCGACGACCAGCGGCGGGTCGCTCGCCGCGACGCGCGCGCCGGTCAGCCGCGCCCGCAGGCTGGCGGGCACGGTCAAGATGTAGAACCCGCCGTCGGTGCCCACGGCCACCGACCTGTCGCGCCGCAGATACCAGCCGCGCAGGCCGGTGCGGTAGCCGCCGGCCCCGGTGTAGGCGCGGGCCGTCAGCGCGGTGTCCCGCAGCCCCCGCTCCCGCGCGGCCTGGACGAACTCCGCGACCAGCTCGCGGCCCTGGGCC
>DASQDS010000548.1:0-1821 GCA_035634075.1 Pilimelia sp.
CCCCTCGTCGCCCTCCACCACCGTCAGGTGCGCGGTGGCCCCCACGCTCTCCGCCAGCGCCCGTAACGCCGGCACGGCGGCGCCCGCCAGCAGCGGCTGGGCCCGGCGGGCCAGGTGCAGGACGCCGGCGCCGAGCTTGAGCCGGCCGGCGCCGTCACGGCGGATCATGCCGTGGGTGGCCAGGGCGCCGGCCAGCCGGTAGACGACGGCCCGACCGACGCCGAGTGACGCCGCCGCCTCGGTGACGGTAAGCCCGGCGGGGGCGTCGGCGACGAGGTGCAGCAACCGTAACCCGCGGTCCAACGTCTGGGCGGTCTCGCTCACGCGGTGCCTGCCCTTCGCGTGCGCTCGCGGCCCTCGCTGCGCTCGGTGCACTCGCTCACGCGGGCAGGGTACGCCTTGCCGGGAGGATCCGGTTTGCGCCGACGGCTACCCTTGTCGGGTGACGCTGCGCCTCCATGACACCGCGACCCGCTCGGTTCGGGATTTCGTCCCGCGTATCCCCGGTCAGGTCGGGGTCTACCTGTGCGGGCTCACGGTGCAGGGCGTCCCGCACATCGGTCATCTGCGCTCCGGCGTCAACTATGACGTGCTCCGGCGATGGCTCATCCGATCCGGCTACGACGTCACGTTCATCCGGAACGTCACGGACGTCGACGACAAGATCCTGGAGAAGGGCGCCGCCTCCGGCCGCCCGTTCTGGTCGATCGCGTACGCCAACGAGCGGGTGCTGAGCGCCAACTATCAGGCGCTGAACGTGCTGCCGCCGACCTACGAGCCGCGCGCCACCGGGCACATCACCGACATGCACGAGCTGATCGCGGCGTTGATCTCGGACGGGTTCGCCTATCCCAGCGGCGACGCGTGCGGCGACGTGTATTTCGACGTGTCGTCGTTCCCCGAGTACGGCGCGCTGTCCGGGCAGAACCCGGACGACACGCGGGTGGCCGAGGAGGGCGGCGGGTCCAACAAGCGCCACCCGGCTGACTTCGCCCTCTGGAAGGGTGTCAAGGCCGATGAGCCGGCCGACGCGGCGTGGCCGTCGCCCTGGGGGCGGGGCCGCCCGGGCTGGCACATCGAGTGCTCGGCGATGATCCGGCGCTATCTGGGGGCGGAGTTCGACATCCACGGTGGCGGGCTGGACCTCACGTTCCCGCACCACGAGAACGAGATGGCCCAGTCGCACGCGGCCGGCCTGCCGTTCGCCCGTTACTGGGTGCACCACGCGCTGCTCAATCTCGGCGAGGCCAAGATGAGCAAGTCGCTGGGCAACGTCGTCGACCTCGACGCCGTGGTCGCCATGGGCATCCGCCCGGTCGAGCTGCGGTATTACCTGGGCACGCCGCATTACCGGTCGAGGATCGACTACTCCGACGACGCGCTGCGCGAGGCGGCGGTGGCGTACCGCCGGATCGAGGGTTTCGTGCAGCGCGCGGTGGAGCGGGTGGGCCCGGGCCAGCCGGCGGACGTGCCGGCGGCGTTCGCGGCGGCGATGGATGACGACCTGAACACCTCGGCCGCGCTGGCCGTCGTGCACGACACGATCCGGGACGGCAACACGGCGCTGGCCGCCGGGGACGACGCGGCGGCACGCGAGGCGCTGGCCGGGGTCCGCGCGATGCTCGGGGCGCTCGGCCTCGACCCGCTCGATCCGGCCTGGAGCGGCGGCGAGCGCGGCGGCGACCTGCGCCCCGTCGTCGACTCGCTGGTGGCCCTGGCGCTGGACCAGCGGGCGCAGGCCCGGGCACGTAAGGACTGGGCAGCCGCCGACGCGGTGCGGGACCAGCTCAAACCCGCGGGAATTCAGGTGGAGGACACTCC
>DASQDS010000549.1:0-14650 GCA_035634075.1 Pilimelia sp.
GGCAGCCGGCGCGGCGCCCACGGTGCAGGAGCGTGGCTTCGGCCCGAGGCGGTCGGCGCCCATGCTCGGGGCGGTGCCGCAGCTCAGCGTGCCGCGTAGCGACTCTGCCCGCTTGCCGATGGCGTCGAGCAGCGACAGCGACTTCAGCGTCCGCGCGCGGTCGGCGGCCGAGGCCCCGTCGAGCATCGTGCCGAGGGACCGCTGCTGGCCGGTCACGAACGCCTCGACGGCGTCGAGCGCGGCCGGGTCCCGGCGGGTGACGGCGGAGGAGTGCAGCAGCCTGGAACCGTGCACGGTATCGGCGTCCATGTCGTTCAGCACGGCGGCGAAGCCCGAGCTCTCGCCACGGACGGCGGCGGCCTCGGCGACCCGGCTCTGCGCGAAGTCCAGGTGCAGCTGGCCCCGGGTGACGTCGGAGCTGGCCAGCGCGAGCTGCGCCCGTTCGGTGGACCGCTTGACGGTGTAGAGGGCGTCGCCGGGGATGGCGTTGGTGCTGGCGGCCGACATGCCGGAGACCGCGATGGCCCCGGCGGCGATACCGATGAGGATGGCGCCGCGGGTGCGCAGCCGGTTCGGGGCGGCGGCGGACAGCCCGGCGCGGGGGGCGCGGCGGGTACCGGGGCGCCGGACCGCCGGAGCGGCCGGGGTGTCGGCTGCGGGCAGCGCCGTGGCGCCGATGCCGTCCCGTTCCGCGGTCGCCACGAGCATGGCCCGCAGGCTGCTGCGGAACTCCGGGTCGGGCTCGACCGCGGGCGGCGGCATCGCGGCCACCTGGTGCCCGATGGCCACCAACTCGGCGAGCTGTTCGTCCAGCCCGGTGCGGACATGGTGCCGACGGGCGCCGTTCGCCTCGTCCAGCAGCTGAGCGAAGCGCTCGGCGCGCCGGCGGTGGAACAGGGTCGTGTTCACCGCGGGCACCTCCCTTCGCAGATCATGGCGGTGGGGTCGGCGGCTCTGCCGACCGGAGTGGCGAGGGGGGCAGACGCCCCTCGCACTCGGGACAACGCCTGACCGGTCCGGCCGGTTACGGCCCCTTGGCCAAGATCGTGACAATGCGTGAGCAGCGTCACGGCTGGAATCCGTCGGGGAGCAGCCGGGCCAGGGCCCGGACCGCCCGGTACTGCAACGCCTTGATCGCGCCCTCGTTCTTGCTCATGGCCTGCGCCGTCTCGGCCACCGAGAAGCCTTGCAGGAAGCGCAGGACGATGCACTCCTGCTGTTCGGGGTTGAGCTGCTTGACCGCGGTCAGCAGGGCGACGTTGGTGATGTGGTCCACGACGGCCGCCTCGGGGCTGCCCTCGGGCCCGCGGTCCTCACGATCTGCATCGAGAACGTCACCCGATGTAACCTCTAGCCGGTAGCGACCGGACTTGAAGTGGTCGGCGACGAGGTTGCGGGCGATGGTCACCAACCACGCGCCCAGGTCCCGGCCCTGCCAGGTGAAACTCCCGATGCGCTTCAGCGCCCGCAGGAAGGTGTCCGAGGTGAGGTCCTCGGCGAGCTGCCGGTTGCCCACGCGGAAGTAGATGAACCGGAAGACCGTGTCGACGTACCGGTCGTAGATGAGGCCGAAGGCCTCGGCCTCGCCGGCCTGCGCCCGCTCCACCAGCGCCCACACCTCGGCGGCGGCGTCGGACGGGTCGGGGCGGTCGGGGTAGCGGGGTGGCGGCGTGCCCGTGCCGCCGGCCGGTTCCTCCTCCACGGCGGGCAGGCGGGCCGTGTCCTCGTCCAGGGCCGGGGCGCCGGTGGTCTCACCGGGGCTGGACGCCGGGCCCGGCTGCACCGGCATGGTGGGCCGGGCCGGTGCCGCGACCCGGCCGCCGAGAGGTTTCGCGTTGGCGCCGGGCGCGTGCCGGGCGGGCGCCTCATTGGTGTGCGGCCGGTTGCGGGTGCGCTTGTTGCCGCCCTCGCCCCGCACGGTCGTGCTGAGCATCGTGTGCATGGGCGGCACGGCGACCATCCCCTGCACGGATTCGCGCAGGATGGTCAGGCCGCGGGTCAGCGCCCGGCGGGCGGCGAGCACGTCGCTGCTCACGAGTTCCCCGGCCGCGAGGGGGTGGCTGGCGACGTACCCGGTCATGCGCGCACCTCGCTGGTCGCCTCCGCTGTCGCGTCCCACGCCGCTCCCGATGGCCCGGGGCGGGCCCCTCCAGGCGCGGCCGTAACCGCGCAAAGACGACACACCCGCACGAGGCGCGGGGGCGGTGCATTTCCGGGCACAGCGGCCTCCTCAGGCTGAGGGGTGTCGACTTACATCAAAAAGGGTGAGCCGACCCTGGAATGATAGGGCCAGCATCACCCGGGTGTGGGGAGTCGGTTACACAGAGCGGAATTCTTCACCCGGACGTACAGCCGGAGTCGCACATGGTGTGCGGCGTGACGAAGCAACTACAGAAACGACACGGACGGACGACCCGCGCGGTGGGGGACGCACCGCTCAGGCGCCCCCTCAACGCCCGCCCGACTGTGCCAGACTCAGCGTTCGTGGCCGCCGCGTCCGACCCGCCCGCCAACCTCGCCGGTCTCGTCCGGCGGGCCGCCGCCACACGCCCGGACGCGCCGGCGCTCCGGTGGCAGGACGCGACTCTCACCTGGGCCGAGTTGGACGCCCGCGTGGACGCCGCGGCAGCCGCGCTGGTGGCGGTGGCCGGAGCCGGCGAGGGCCCGCACGGAACGCGGGTCGCCATCGCGTTGCCCAATACGCCCGACTTCGTCGCCGCGTTCTTCGGTGCGCTGCGGGCCGGCCTCGTAGCTGTCCCGATCAACCCCGGCTACACGGCCCGGGAGCTGCGCCACGTGCTCGCCGACTCGGGCGCCGCCGTCCTGCTGGCGACGCCCGACGTGCTGACCGCCGTCGAGAGCGTGCGGGCGGACCTGCCCGCGCTGCGCCGGTCGTACGCGGGCCTACCGCCCCACGGCCCGGACCAGCTACCGGGCACGGACCAGTGGCCGACCGCCGGCGGGGAGGACCTGGCGGTGCTCCTCTACACCTCGGGCACCGAGGGCCGGCCGAAGGGCGCGATGCTGCCGCACCGGGCGCTGCTGGCCAACCACGAGCAGCTCGCGCGGATCGAGCCGCCGCCCGTGCGGCCGGCCGACACGGTGCTCCTCGCCCTGCCGCTGTTTCACGCGTACGGCCTGAACTCCGGGCTGGGCGCCGTCGCGTACCACGGCGCCTGCGGCGTGCTGGTCGAACGCTTCGACCCGGTGGACACCCGGGACGTCGTCGCGCGGCACCGGGTCAGCGTGCTCGTCGGCGTCCCGTCGATGTTCCTCGGCTGGTCCCTGCTGCCGGACCTCGGCGAGGCGCTGGCCTCCGTGCGGATGGCGGTGTGCGGCGCCGCGCCGCTGGACTCGGCCACCGCGGCGCGGTTCACCGAGGCCAGCGGGCACCCGGTCGTCATCGGGTACGGGCTCACCGAGACCGCGCCGGTCCTCACGTCCACGCTGCTCAGCCCGGTGCAGCGGACCGGGTCCATCGGCCGGCCGGTGCCGGGCGTCGAGCTGCGGCTGGTCGGCGCCGGGGGCGAGGACGTGACCGCCGGCGACGCCGACGGCGAGGCGGGCGGCGGCCACCTCGGCTGGGAGTCGCACGACAGCCCGGGCACCGATCCCGGTGAGATCGTCGTGCGCGGCGCGAACCTGTTCGCCGGCTACTGGCCGGACGGGCGGGACGGCCCGGACGCCGCCGGCTGGTGGGCCACCGGCGACGTCGCGTACGCCGACGCGGACGGCGACCTCTACCTGGTGGACCGGTTGGGCGAGCTGATCCTGGTCAGTGGCTTCAACGTGTACCCGCACGAGATCGAGCTGGTGCTCCAGGACCACCCCGGGATCGCGGCGGCGGCCGTGCTGGGCGTGCCCCACCCGTACACCGGGCAGGCGGTGAAGGCGTACCTGGTCCGCGCCCCCGGCGCGGCGGTCACGACGGAGGACGTGTTGCGGCACTGCGAACGGAACCTGGCCCGCTTCAAGTGCCCCGCGTCGGTGGAGTTCGTGTCCCGGCTGCCGTACTCGGCGACCGGCAAGGTGCGCAAGGCGGCGCTGCGCTCGGGGGTGACCGACGATGAGTGAGCCACGGTTGGGCCTGGTCACGCGCGCGGGGTGCCATCTGTGCGAGGTCGCGGCCGAGGCGATGGACCGGGTCACCGCCGCCACCGGCGAGACGTGGGTCGCGATCGACGTGGATTCCGACATCGAGCTCGAGCGCGAGTACGGGGACCGGGTGCCGGTCGTCCTGCTGGACGGCCGGGAGCACGGGTACTGGCGGGTGGAGGAGGAGCGCCTCCTGCGCGACCTGGCCCGGCGGTGAGGGGTGCCGGCGGCGGCCGCGCTGACGTATCTTGTGCTGCGATGGAATCCCAGCCCGCGCCCGCGCTGAATCCCCGCCGCCCGCATCTGGTGTGGGACTGGAACGGCACACTGCTCGATGACCTGTCGCTGGTCGTCGCGGCGACGAACGCGGCGTTCGCCAGTATCGGCGGCCCGCCGGTGCAGGCCGACGAGCACCGCCGCGCGTTCCGCCGGCCCATCGCCGACTACTACGGCGAGGTGCTGGGCCGGGTGGTGGACGCCGACGAATTCAAGCGGCTGGACGCCGCCTTCCACGACGCGTACAAGCTGGGGCTGGTCGACGTCGGCCTGGCGGCCGACGCGCAGGCCGCGATGCGCGCGTGGCCGGGCACCCAGTCGTTGCTGTCCATGTGGTTCCACGACGAGCTGGTGCCGGTGGTGCGCGGGCACGGGCTGACCGAGCTGCTGTCCCGGGTGGACGGGCTGCGGTCGCCCGTCGGCGGAGACCGCAAGGGCGCGTACCTGGCGGAGCACCTGGCCGCGCTGGGGCTGCCCGGCGGGTCCGTGGTCCTGATCGGCGACTCCATCGACGACGCGGAGGCGGCCGACTCGGTGGGCGCCGCCTGTGTGCTCTACACCGGAGGGTTCACCGATCCGCACCGGCTGCGCGCGTCGGGCCGTCCGGTCGCCGACACGCTCACCGACGCGGTCACCCTGGCCGCCGCCCAGTAGCGGGGCGGTCAGCCGGGTGGGGCGGAAAGGTACGCCAGGACGGCCCGCACCCGGCGGTGCTGCTCGTCGTCCGGGGGGAGCTGGAGCTTGGTGAAGATGTTCCGGACGTGCTTCTCCACCGCGCCGTCGCTGACCACCAGGGTGCGGGCGATCGCGCCGTTCGACCGCCCCTCGGCCATCAGGCCGAGCACCTCGCGCTCGCGGGCGGTCAGGTCGCGCAGCGGGTCGTCGCGGCGCCGGCGGACCAGCAGCTGGGCCACCACCTCGGGGTCGAGCACCGTCCCGCCCGCGGCCACCCGGCGCAGCGCGTCGAGGAACTCGTCGATCGCGGCGACCCGGTCCTTGAGCAGGTAGCCCACGCCGCCACCGCCGCCGCGCACGGTGGCCAGCAGGTCGTCGGCGTAGGACGCCTCGACGTACTGGGAGAGCACCAGGATCGGCGTCCGCGGCACCAGTGCCCGCGCCTCCACGGCCGCGCGCAGCCCTTCGTCGGTGTGGCTGGGTGGCATCCGCACGTCGACGATCGACACGTCGGGGCGGTGTTCCGCGATGGCGGCCACCAGGGCCGGGCCGTCCCCGACCGCCGCCACGACGTCGTGGCCGGCCTCGGCGAGCAGCCGCACGAGGCCCTCGCGCAGCAGGACGGCATCGTCGGCGATCACCACGCGCATGGCCCCAGTCAACACCGCGGGCTCGGGCACGGTCAGCGCCGGGTCGGCAGCTCGGCGCGGACGCTGGTGGGGCCGCCCGCCGGGCTCGTGACGGTCAGGGTGCCGCCGATGCCCAGGACGCGCTCGGCGAGCCCGGCCAGCCCGTGCCCCTTGGCCAGGTGGGCGCCCCCGACGCCGTTGTCCCACACGGTGATCGTCAGCGCGGTGCCGTCCCGGGCGACCGTGACGCGGCAGTCGGTGGCGTCGCTGTGCTTGGCGACGTTCGTCAGGGCCTCGGCGACCACGAAGTAGGCGCCGCTCTCGATCGCGGCCGCCGGCCGCTCGTCCGGGGTGCCGAACCGCGGGTCCACCGCCAGCTCGACCGGCACGGTGCTGCGCCCGGCCAGGGCCGCCAGCGCGCTCGGCAGCCCGCGGTCCACCAGGACCGGTGGCGCGATGCCGCGGGACAGCGCGCGCAGTTCGGCCAGGGTCTCCCGGGTCTGCGCCAGCGCCTCGGCGATCGTCTCCCGGGCGGCGCCGGGGTCGTGGTCGAGCTGCTGACGGGCCCGGCCGAGGTCCATCGCCAGGCGGACGAGGCGCTGTTGCGGCCCGTCGTGGATGTCCCGTTCCAGCCGGCGCAGCGCCGTCGCCTCGGCGGACACGGCGGCGGCGCGCTGCTCCTCCAGCACGGTGACCCGGTCGGTCAGCTCGCCGAAGCCCACCAGCAGCGCCCGGGCGAAGCCGGCCTCCAGCAGCGCGCAGGCGCGGGCCACGAGGGGCAGGGTGAGCAGGAAGAAGGCGCCGAGGGCGGTGTAGAAGAACAGCCGCGCCGCGGTGGTGTCCGGTAGGCCGAGCAGCTCGTGCAGGCCGTAGTCGTCGGGGGAGCGGGGCAGCGCCCAGTCGTACAGGACGTAGAACACGCCGCCGAGGGCGCCGGCCAGCCAGGTCATCAGGACGACGAAGGTCGAGATCGAGACCGGCAGGCGCAGCATGGCGTGCGCCATGTCCAGCCAGGGCTGCGGCTGGGCCAACGGCGTCAGCACCCGGCGGAACCAGCCGGCGCCGGGGGGCGCCGGCCGGTAGCGGGGCCGGGCATGGGGGCGGCGCAGCACCGCGGGGATGCGGAAGCGTTCGAGGTCGGCCAGGACGCGGGCGGCGTACGCCGTGGCGGCCAGCACCGGCAGCCCGATCACGGTGACCAGGAGCGAGGCGCCGGCGACGACCCCGGCCAGCACGACGACGAACGCGGCGACGGCGAGCGGGAGGCCCAGCAGGACGTACTGCGTGTCGATGCCCAGTTGGCGGACGACGATGCTCAGCGGGGCCGCCGGCGTGGTTGCCGGGGTGTGGGCGGCGACGGTGGTCATGGGTTCGACGCTAGGCATCGCGCACCTCCGCTCCCATCCCGCCCGCTCCCCTGTTCACGGTAGGGCCACCCCTACCTGCGCCGGACACCCGGCGCGGCGGTAGTCCGATAAGTCGGTGTTGGGCGATACTCGTCCGGCGCGTTCGACTCCCGGGCCGCGTCGCGCCGGGCGCGCGGGGGCATCGCTCGCGGGGCGGCGGGTGGGCCTTCGCGCACCGCCACCTCAAGATCGCGATTTGTGCACGCCTTCACAAGCGCCTACTCTGTACTCCCGTCAGCCCTGCTAGCACATCGCCCCGCGGCGGTCGTCCGGGGGTTCCCCCAGACCGCTTCCCCAGACCGCAGCCTGCCGGCACGGAGTCACATGAGCCAGCCTCGCCCTGGAAACGGATCCGGCCCTCCCGGCCCCGCCGCGGAGCCGGATTTTCCGGACCTGCCGGAAGCCACGGTGGCGCGCCTGCCGGAATATCTGCGTGCGTTGCATCACCTCGCCGAGGCGCAGCACGACACCGTCTCCAGCGAGGGTCTCGCCGCGGCGGCCGGCGTCAACTCCGCCAAGCTGCGCAAGGACCTCTCCCACCTCGGCTCCTACGGCACCCGCGGGGTGGGTTACGACGTCGCGCTGTTGATCGAGCAGATCGAGTACGTGCTCGGCCTCACCCAGCGCCGGGCCGTCGCGCTCGTGGGCGTCGGCAACCTCGGCCACGCGCTGGCCGGCTACGCCGGCTTCGCCAGCCGGGGGTTCCGGATCGTCGCGCTGTTCGACGCCGACCACGCCCGCGTCGGTGAGCTGATCAACGGCCTGACCGTCCGGCACATCGACGACATCGCCGACGTCGCGGCACAGGAGGCCATCGCGATCGGCGTGATCGCCACCCCGGCCGCCGCGGCCCAGTCCGTCGCCGACCAGCTGGTGCGGGCCGGCGTGACGAGCATCCTCAACTTCGCCCCGTGCGTGCTCGCGGTGCCCGAGGGGGTCGACGTGCGCAAGGTCGACCTGGCCATCGAGCTGCAGATCCTGTCGTTCCACGAGCATCGCAAGTCCGCCCTCACGGCGCTGCCCGGCGCGGGCCTCACCGCGCTGCCCGGCGGGTTGGGGCCGGGCGCGCAGGAGGCGGTGGGCACGTGAACCTCCTCGTCGTCGGCGCCTCCTACCGGACCACCCCCGTGGCCCTGTTGGAGCAGCTCGCCGTGCCCGCCGACCACCTGCCGCGGGTGCTCGCCACGTTGCTCAGCACCGCGTACGTGCGGGAGGCCGTCATCCTCTCCACCTGCAACAGGGTGGAGGTCTACGCCGCCGTTTCCGGCTTCCACGGCGGGCTGGCGGACGTGTGCCTGGTGCTCGCCCAGCAGTGCGGCACGCCGTCCGCGGAGCTGGCCCCGTACCTGTACGTCCACTACGCCGACGCGGCCGTGGACCACGCCTTCCGGGTGGCCGGGGGGCTCGACTCGATGGTCGTGGGCGAGGCGCAGATCCTCGGCCAGCTGCGGGACGCGTACCACGTCGCCACCGAGCTGGACGCGCCCGGCCGGCTGGTCCACGAGCTGATGCAGCAGGCCCTGCGGGTCGGCAAGCGGGTGCACGCGGAAACCGGCATCGACCGGGCCGGGCAGAGCGTGGTCAGCGCGGCCCTGGCGGTGGCGGGCGCGGAGTTCGGTGGCGGGACGTCGGCCCTCGCGGGCCGCCCGGCGCTGGTCATCGGCGCCGGCGCGATGGGCGCGCTCAGCGTGGCGACGCTGACCAAGGCCGGCGCCGGTCCGATCGCCGTCGCCAACCGGGGCGCCGACCGCGCGGCCCGGCTGGCCCAGTCGTACGGCGCGACGCACGTGCCCTTCGAGCGGCTCGGCGAGGCGCTGGCCGAGGTCGACGTGGTGATCACCGCGACCGCGGCCGTGGAACCGGTGCTGAGCGTGCCCACCGTGGCCGCCGCGGCGCGGGCCCGGGCCGAGCAGCGGTCGGGGCCGCTGGTCCTGCTGGACCTCGCGGTGCCCCGGGACGTCGACCCGGCGGTGGGCCAGCTCCCCGCCGTGCGGCTGGTGGACATCGACGGCCTGGCCGCGTCCCCGCACGAGCGGCCGGCGGCCGGGGAGGCCGCGGCCGCCGAACGCATCGTCACCGCCGAGGTCGAGTCGTTCGTCAGCTGGCTGCGTGGCAGCGACGTGGCGCCGACCGTCGCCGCGCTGCGCGGCCGGGCGGACGAGGTGGTCAGCGCGGAGCTGCGCCGGCTCGCCCAGCGCCGGCCCGAGCTGACCGAGGAGCAGCGCGCCGACGTGGCGCACGCCATCCACCGGGTCGTCCAGCGGCTGCTGCACTCGCCCACCGTGCGGGTGCGCCAGCTCGCCGCCGAGCCGGGCGGGGACCAGTACGCCGCGCTGCTGCGGGAGTTGTTCGACCTGGAAGTGCCGCACCACACCACGCAGGCCGGCGCGGTACCGGAGCTTCGGGACGGTGCGATGTGACCCTGCGCCTCGGCACCCGGGGCAGCGCGCTCGCGCTCGCCCAGTCGCGCACCATCGCGGCGTCCGTCCGCGCGGCCACCGGCCGCGACGTGCAGCTCGTGGAGATCGTCACCGCCGGCGACCGGTCCGCGGCGCCGGTGCAGCAGCTCGGGGTGGGCGTGTTCGTGTCCGCGCTGCGCGACGCCCTGCTGGCCAAGGACATCGACTTCGCGGTGCACTCGTACAAGGACCTGCCCAGCGCCGCCGCGGACGGCCTGCACATCGCCGCGGTGCCGCCCCGCGAGGACCCGCGCGACGCGCTCGTGGCCCGGGACGGGCTGACGCTGACGCAGCTGCCGGCGGGGTCCGTGGTCGGCACGGGCGCCGCCCGGCGCAGTGCCCAGTTGCACGCGCTGGGCCTGCAACTCGACGTCCGGCCCATCCGGGGCAACGTGGACACCCGCCTGGGCAAGGTGGCGGCCGGCGAGGTCGACGCGGTCGTCCTCGCCCGTGCCGGCCTGGCCCGGATCGGCCGGCTGGCCGAGATCACCGAGACCCTCGACCCGATGCTCATGCTGCCCGCGCCCGCCCAGGGCGCGCTGGCGGTGGAGTGCCGGGCCGACGACAGCGCCGTCGTCGAGCTGCTGGCCGCACTCGACGACACGTCGACCCGCGCCGCCGTCACGGCGGAACGGGCGCTGCTGGCCACGCTGGAGGCCGGGTGCAGTGCCCCGGTCGCCGCCCTGGGAGAGCTCGCCGACGGAGACGACGGCGAGGAGATTTACCTGCGCGGTGCCGTGCTCAGTCCGGACGGTTCCTGGGCCGTCCGCCTGTCGCGCACCGGAACGCCCGCCGACGCGGCGGAGATCGGGCGGGCGTTGGCCGCCGACCTCCTCGACGCCGGCGCCGACACCGTACTGGGAGTTGCACGATGACCCGCACCCGTAAGCCCGCCGGCCGGATCGCTTTCGTCGGGGCCGGCCCCGGCGATCCGGGCCTGCTCACCCGACGGGCGCACGACGCGCTGGTCACCGCCGACCAGGTCGTCTACGACCGCGCCGTGCCGGACGGGCTGCTCGACGCCGTGCGCGCGGAGGCCGGCCCGGAGGCGCAGTTCACGCCCGCCGAGGGCGCGCCCGGGGACGTGGCCAAGGTGCTGCTGTCGGCGGCGCGGTCCGGCCTGTCCGCCGTGCACCTCGTCGCCGGCGACCCGTTCGGCCACGAGTCCGTCGTCAAGGAGGTGCAGGCGGTCGCGCGAACGGCCGTGCACTTCGAGGTGGTGCCGGGCGTCGGCCAGGCCGCCGGGGTGGCCACCTACGCCGGCGTGCCGCTGCCGGGCGTCCGGACGGTCGCCGACGTGGACGACATCAGCACGCTGGACTTCGAGGCGCTGGCCTCGGCCGTCTCCCGCGGCTCCCTGGCCCTCGCGGTGGACGCGGGCGACCTGGCCACGGTGCGGGACGGGCTGCTCGCCGCCGGCGTCGACGGCACCACTCCGGTCGCCGTGACCGGGGACGGCACCGGCGAGACGCAGTACACGACCACGTCCACGGTGGACAGCTTCGTCGCCGCGGCGCTCGGTTTCACCGGCCGCACGGTGCTGATCGTGGGGCCGAGCGTGGCGGCCCGCGACAAGCTCGGCTGGTGGGAGAATCGGCCGCTGTACGGCTGGAAGGTGCTCGTCCCGCGGACCAAGGAGCAGGCCGGGGTGATGAGCGAGCGGCTGCGCGCGTACGGGGCCATCCCCTGCGAGGTGCCGACCATCGCCGTCGAGCCGCCCCGCACGCCGGCGCAGATGGAGCGCGCGGTGAAGGGGCTCGTCGACGGCCGCTACGCCTGGGTGGTCTTCACCTCGGTCAACGCGGTGCGGGCGGTGTGGGAGAAGTTTGCCGAGCACGGCCTGGACGCGCGGCACTTCGGCGGCGTCAAGATCGCCTGCATCGGCGAGGCGACGGCGGACGCGGTGCGCGCCTTCGGCATCCAGCCGGAGCTGGTGCCGACCGGCGAGCAGTCCAGCGAGGGCCTGCTTGCCGAGTTCTCCCCGCACGACGAGGTGCTCGACCCGGTGGGCCGGGTGCTGCTGCCGCGCGCCGACATCGCCACCGAGACGCTGGCCGCTGGCCTGACCGAGCGGGGCTGGGAGGTCGACGACGTCACCGCGTACCGCACGGTGCGGGCCGCGCCGCCGCCGGCCGAGATCCGCGACGCGATCAAGTCCGGCGGCTTCGACGCGGTGCTCTTCACGTCCTCGTCCACCGTGCGCAACCTGGTCGGCATCGCCGGCAAGCCGCACGCCCGCACGGTGGTGGCCGTGATCGGCCCGAAGACGGCCGAGACCGCCACGGAGTTCGGCCTGCGGGTGGACGTGCAGCCGCCGCACGCCAGCGTGCCGGACCTGGTGGAGGCGCTCGCCATGTACGCCGCCGAGCTGCGCGAGAAGCTCGCCACGATGCCCGCGAAGCAGCGCCGGGGCTCCAAGGTGCAGGGCCCGACGGCGCTGCGCTTCCGCTGACCCAGACCGCCGGCCATGGAGGGCGACCCGTCATGACCTACCCCGACGTGCGGCCGCGCCGGCTGCGCCGGACGCCGGCCTTGCGCCGCCTTGTCGGCCAGACGCGGGTGTCGCCCGCCGAGCTCGTGTTGCCGATGTTCGTGCGGGAGGGGCTCGCCGGCCCCCGGCCGATCAGCTCGATGCCGGGGGTCGTGCAGCACTCCCGCGACTCACTGCGCAAGGCGGCGGTGGAGGCGGTCCAGGCCGGCGTGGGCGGCCTGATGCTCTTCGGCGTGCCGGCGACCCGCGACGAGACCGGTTCCGGTGGCGTCGACCCGGACGGCGTGCTCAACGCGGCCATCCGCGACGTGGTCGCCGAGGTCGGCGACGCCACGGTCGTGATGAGCGACCTGTGCCTGGACGAGTTCACCTCGCACGGCCACTGCGGCCTGGTGGCCGCCGACGGCACGGTGGACAACGACGCGACGCTCGCCCGCTACGCGGAGATGGCGCTGGCGCAGGCCGCCGCCGGCGTCCACGTGGTCGGGCCGTCCGGGATGATGGACGGCCAGGTGGGCGTCGTCCGCCGGGCCCTGGACGCCGCCGGCCACGCGGACGTGACGATTCTGGCGTACGCCGCCAAGTACGCCTCGGCGTTCTACGGCCCGTTCCGCGAGGCGGTGGAGTCGGCGCTGGTCGGCGACCGCAAGACCTACCAGCAGGACCCGGCGAACCTGACCGAGGCGGTGCGGGAGGCGCGGCTGGACGTGGCCGAGGGCGCCGACATCGTGATGGTGAAGCCGGCGCTGCCGTACCTGGACGTGGTGGCGGCGGTCCGCGCGGCGGTGGACGTCCCGGTCGCGGCGTACCAGATCTCCGGCGAGTACGCGATGGTGGAGGCGGCGGTCGCGAACGGCTGGCTGGAACGCGACCGCGCCATCCTGGAGACGCTGACGTCCATCCGGCGGGCCGGCGCGCAGATCATCCTCACCTACTGGGCGGTGGATGCGGCCGCGTTGCTGCGCGCCGGGCACTGAGCCCGCCGCCGGGCACTGACCTGGCCGGCGGGCCGACCCTGGCCGGCGGGCACTGAGCCCGCCGGCGGGCCGCGTCAGACGCAGGCCGGGCAGAGCCCGCCGTCGCCGCCGGGGCGCTCCCTGGTCCTGACGGACCTGACCAAGCGGTACGTGTCGGGAGCGACCGAGACCTGGACGATCGCGGTCGTCCCGTCGGCGCGGATCTTGAGCCCCGCGCAGGTCACCAGCCGGACGAGCGGCTGCTCGGTGTCGCCCCGCCCGTGGTCGACGATGCACACGGACACGACCGCGCCCGCCGAGAGCGACACCTCGGAGAGCTGCGTGACCTCAAACTCCGTGGTCCCCGTCAGCGAGTCGTACGACCGGTACACCGCCCACCGCCAGCGTCCGTCGCTGAACGCGATGCCGTACCGGGCGCCGTCCGTGGTCTCCCCCTCGCACGGCCGGATCCACCCCCGCACGGACGTCGTGGCGACCTCCGCCCCGGCGGTGACGGTGCCGGCCGTGATGGCGCCCTCCGTGCAGATCTTCCGGTACGGCCAGAAGGGAGCGGGCGGGGCGGTCGTACTGGCGCTGCCGGCGGACTGGGTCGTCGCCGGCCGGCCACCGACGTCGCCACGGCCGGCGGCGAGGGCGGGCCGGACGACGACGGCGGTGAGGGTGAGCAGGACCGCGACGGCGGGAAGTAGGCGGACTGCCAACGAGCGGCGGCGGTGCATCAGGACGTCTTCTCCTCTGGTGCGGCTGGGGTGGCGGGGGCGAGGGGCGGCAGGTCCACGACGCGAAGGGAGCCGAGGGCGAGCCCGAGTTGGAACCGGTTCTCCACGCCGAGGCGGTCCATGAGGTTGCGCATGATGTTGGTGACGGACCGGGAGCTGATGCGCATCTGCTGCGCGGCGGACACGTCGGTGTGCCCGGTGGCCAGCAGGTCGATGAGTTCCTGTTCGCGGCCGGAGAGGTTGATGTTCGGCATGCCGTACCTTCGCGGGTCGGTGGCGGTCGCCCAGTGCCGGTCGAAGAGCTGCACCAGTGCGCGCACGACCGTGGCTTGGCTGACCTCGAGGTAGCCGCGGTCGAGGTCGCGCGGGTCGGCGGGGAAGAGGGCGATGCGGTGGTCGAGGACGATGAGCTTCATGGGGACCTCGGGCGCCTCCCGGTAGAGGCACGTCGGCTGGGCGAGCAGGGAGACGTCGCCCTGGATCGAGTCGCCGTCGGGGGGCGGCACTCCGAGCGCCCGGACCCGGATCCCCCGGCTGACGAGCTCGCGCCCCGCCGGCCCGGCGGCCCGGGCCGACGCGGCCTCGAAGGTCTGTTCGGGGTTGATGGCCAGGTGCTCCACCCGTTCCAGGGCCATCAGCTCCGCCAGCCGTTGCCGGGTCAGCTTGCGGGTGGCCAGGTGGCGCACCCCCTCGCCGAATTCGCCCAGGGAGTCCAGGCCGGGCACCGCACGCCGCCGGCCGGCGTGGTCGGCGAGGGACCGGACCACCGCCCCGTGCGTACGCGCCTGCGCCTCCCGGTTGACATGCCGCAACCGGCGCGCCCGCACGTTGGCCACCGCCTCGGTCGCCGACCGCACCAACCACAACTGCCCGCGCCCACCCGAGCGGCCCCCGCCGAGCACCGGCGTCACCGCCCCCGCCGT
>DASQDS010000550.1:0-10356 GCA_035634075.1 Pilimelia sp.
GGGCGCGAATACTTCGCGCCGGGGAGAAGGCTGGCGACTTCAGAAGGACAACCTGCCGGCGCCGGCGCCCGCCATCACGGTCGCCTTGATGCCGTTCGGGTCCGCCACGGTGTAGGGGTAGTAGGTGCGCGGCTCCTCGACCGTGCCGGCCGACTCGCCCGTGCCGCTGGACCCCACAAAGACGTTGTTGCGGGCGACGATCCGGCCGTTCGGGCTGTCGTACCGGTGGCTGAAGGGCTCCTCCACGTCCTCGAAGTAGTTGCCCTCGATGACGCAGCCGGCGTTGGTCACGCAGGCCACGCCGACGTCGGTGTTGTAGACGTAGTAGTTGTTGAACACGTGGACCGGCTCGCCGAAGCGCACCCGCGGGTTGCGCTGGGGCGTGCGGTTGTACCAGTTGTGGTGGTAGGTGACCTTGAGCCGGCCGGCGTCCTGGGCACCCAGGGAGTTGTCCGAGCCGAGCAGCATGTTCTTGGTGTGCTGGAAGGTGTGGTTCCAGGAGACCGTGACGTAGCTGGCGCCCCGCTTGATGTCGAGCAGGCCGTCGTACGCCCGGGACAGGGAGTTGTGGTCCAGCCACACGTGGTGCGAGAACATCTGGACGTTGATGGCGTCGTCCGGGACGTTGTTGATGTTGAGGTTCCGGATGATGATGTTGTGTACGGCGTTCGCCGGCGGCGCCGTGATGGCGTCGTTGACCGGCAGGCCGATGTTCAGCCCGCCGCCGGTCAGCCCGGAGGTCGCGCCCACGCCCACGATCGTCTTGTCGGACGTGACGTTGTGCATGGGGCCGGGCAGGGCGAGCATGCCGCTGACCCGGATGTTCAGCGGGCCGTTGTACGCGATCGCGGTCAGGAACTCCGCCGCGGTGTCCACTGTGACCGTCGGGCCGCCCGCGCCACCGTTGGTGCCGTTCTAGCCCCAGGCGTTGACGGAGGCGAAGCCGATCGGCGGCGCGCCCGGGTCGAGCGGCGGCCCGGCGGGCGGCAGGGTGGCGCCGCCGCTGGGCTCGTCCGTGGGCGGGGCGCCGCTGAGGGTCTCCACCGCGACGTCGTCGAACGACGCGCTGGCGTACCAGGCGGCGACGCCGGCCCGGCCGGCCGGGAAGGCGGCGTCGCTGGCCGTCACCGCGAGGGTGCCGTTGACGTAGCCGCGCAGCGACGAGCCGTTGGCGTCGAGGCGCAGCGTTCCCCAGGAGCCGGTGGCGATCCCGGCGGTGCCGGTGCCCAGCGTCACCGGCGCGCCGCCGGCGCGCTTGACGATCCGCACGTCGCCGCTGCCGGTGACCACGAGGGCGTAGTAGTTGCTGCTGCTCTGGGCGCGGGCGATCACGCCCACGAACCGGTTCGTGGCGCCGTAGCCGGTTGGCTTCACCCGCGCCTGGACGGAGTAGTTCGTCCAGGTGGTCTGCCCGGCCAGCGACCGGGCGTCGCCGCTGGTGCCGGACTGCCGGTAGACCGGCGAGCCGTCCGTGACGACCGCCCAGCTGCCGCTCGACCGGGCCCAGCCGTCGGCGTTGCCGTCGTCGAACGTGTCGGTGAGCAGGGTGGCCGCGAAGGCGCTCGACGCGCCGTACGTCAGCACCCCGGCGGCCGCCAGGGTGGCTGCGGCGGCGCACAGCGCCGCCCGCCGCACCCGGTGCCGCGTGGCTCGGTGATCCATAGTGGGCCTCTCCAGGATTCGGCGAGACCGGCGACCACCGACACACACTATGGCGGTTGTCGATCTCGTAACAGGCACGAAATCCACCCACCGCAAACGTAAGAACACCACCTGAACAGTGTCAATGGCTGCAATGTGCAGATAAGTTGCAGCCATTTCGGACCGCGAACCACCCGCCGGCGACCCAGCGCCGGTTTATGAAACGATTGGCCCGATTACCGGTATTCAGTTTTCCCCATTGTTTGCAGTCCGTTTCCCGTACGGCGGCAGCGCCCACGGGACGCCCAGCTCGCTGAAGAGCGCGAGGCGCTCCCCCGCGTCGCGCAGCGCCTCGTTGACCCCGCCGATCGAATTGACCCGTTGCGGGCCGCTGCCGATCGCGGTCACGTACGCCGGGTCGATGTCCAGCGGTTCCGGCGCCGCGCCGACGACCTCCAGCAGAGCCGTGAACGGCGCGGTCCGGCCCAGCGGCGCGATCAGCGGCACCCCCGGGTCCACCCGGTGGGCCAGCAGGTTCTCCAGCAGGGAGGCCCGGCCCGGCACCTCCCGCAAACCGTCGTCCCCGGGCAGCAACAGCCGGTCGGTGGGGTACTCCAGCACCGCCCGCCCCGCGCTGCCGTGCACGATGATCTCGCCGGGGATGAAGTCCTCCCCGCACAGCGTCACCGCCACGACCATCCGGATGCCGCCGTCCAGCGCGGTCCGCAGGCAGGCCGTGTCGTCCACCTCGATGTCCCGGGTGCGGTAGCGCTCCAGCTCGATGTCGTGCGGGAACGCCGGCCGCCCGAGCGCGGCGGCGGCCACCGCCAGGCTCTGCATCAGCGCGTGCGCGAGCGGGTTGGCCAGCGAGCCGTCGAGCACCGGCCGGCCGTCGACCGAGCGGCGGCCGGCCCACGGGGCACGCGCGTAGTAGGCGTCGTCACGCTGCCACGAGGCGACCGCCGCGATGCCGGTGACGGTGCCGATCGCCCCCGCGACGATCGCCTCGGTCAGCTCCGCGAGCGCCGCGGAGCCGAGCGCCTGGAAGCCCACCTGGCAGGCGCGACCCGTCTCGGCCAGCACCGCCGCCAGCGCCCGGTGCTCGACCAGGGAGAGGACCGGCGGCTTCTCCAGCAGCACGTCCGCGCCAGCCCGGAGCGCGTCCCGCGCGATCGGCAGGTGGGTGTGCGGCGGCGTACAGATGATCACAACGTCGGGGCGGGCCTGGCGGAGGAGCTCGCGGTGGTCGGTGAAGAGGCCAGCGCCGGCGGGTACGGGCGCGTCCGGCGCTCCCTCGATGGGGCGCAGGTCGCACAGGCCCACCACCCGCAGCCGGCCGGCCTCGTGCAGCGGGGCGAGCTGCCGCCGGTGCCAGAGGCCGTGCCCGCTGGCCCCGACGAGCGCCACCCGCGGCGCCGATCGCTCGAAGACGCGGGCGCCCGGACCGACGCCACCGGCGGGGGCCGCCGGGCCTCCTCCGGTCATGCCGTCACCTCGACCACGACGCATCCGCACGGCATCGAGTCCCTGATCCGCTCGCTGCGCCCGCTCATGCCGCCGCCACCATTTCCCGGACGCCGTGCCGGTCCAGCTCGGCCAGCCACCCGCGGACCAGGTCGCGGACGACCTCGTCGCCCGCCACCTCCGGCGGGACCACCGCGGTCAACCCGAACAGCGCCTCGGCCAGGCCCGCCGGGGTGTCCGGCGCGTCCCCCAGCGCCGACACGATCTCGTCGGCCAGCGGGTCGTCCAGCGGCAGCGCCGTACCGTCGTCGGCCTTGCCCCTGGCGAAGCGCATCCACGCGGCCACCACCAACGCCGCCCAGCGCGGCGTCGCGCCGGCCGCGCGCCGGTCCACGATCGTGTGCAGCACCCGCTGCGGCAGCTTCTGCGACCCGTCCATCGCCACCTGGAGCGTGCGGTGGCAGATCGCCGGGTTGGCGAACCGGTCCAGCACCTGGTCGCCGTAGCCGACCGCCGACACCCCGTCGGGGGCGGCGAGGCTGGGCGCGATGTCCTCGGCGATGAGGCGCGCGAGCAGCGGCCGCATGCCGGGCAGCGCCAGCGCCTCGGCGATCGTGGCGCAGCCGGCCAGGGCGCCGAGGTACGCCAGCGCGGAGTGCACGCCGTTGAGCGAGCGCAGCTTCAGCCGTTCCCACGCGCCGACGTCGCCCGCGAGCACCGCGCCCGCCCGCTCCCACGCCGGCCGCCCGCCGGGGAAGTCGTCCTCGATGACCCATTGGCGGTACGGCTCGGCGGCGACCGCCGCGAGGTCCGCCGCGCCGAGCGCGCGCTGCGCCGCCGCGAGGGTCTCCGGCGTGCTGGCCGGCACGATCCGGTCCACCATCGTGGCCGGGAAACTCACGTTGGCGGCCACCCAGTCGGCCGCGACGCCGGGCACCCGGGCGCCGGGGTAGGCCAGCGCCTCGGTGACCATCCCCCGCAGCCGGGCCCCGTTGGACGGCAGGTTGTCGCAGCTGACGAGCGCGATCGGCCCGGCGCCGGTGGCGGCGCGGGCGATCAGCCCGCGCACCAGCAGGCCGGGCACCGTGCCGGGGGCCCGGTCCGTCGTGAGGTCGGCCACCAGGGCGTCGTCCGGGCGCAGCCGGCCGGTCGCCGGGTCGAGCTGGTGCGCCTTCTCCGTCACCGTCAGCGTCACCACCCGGATGGCCGGGTCGGCCAGCAGCGCCACGATCGCGTCCGGGTCGTCGGCCGCCCGCCGCACGCCGGCCAGGATGCCGATGACCCGGGTGGCGGCTTCCGACGCGGCCAGGCTGGTCACACTGAACAGGTTGTCCTGGGCCCGGAGCTGGTTGACGACGTCGGCGCTGCGCGGCGCGACCCCGATGATGCCCCAGTCGCCGCCGCCGGCGGCGACCGCCTCCTCCGTGTAGACGGCCTGGTGGGCGCGGTGGAACGCGCCGAGCCCGAGGTGCACGATGCCGGCCGGCACGGCGCCCGGGTCCACCAGCGGCCGCGATTCGATCGGCAGCCGGCGGGCGACGTCCGCGCCGAGCCGCCCGGTGGCGTCGCCCGGCTGCCGGTCCGCCGCGGGCCGGCCCGCGGTCACCGCCATGCCGGACCGTCGGGGAAGGAGAACTCGGCGATGGACGCGCGCTTCATCGTGGCGCTGTACCCCGGCTGCTCCGGCAGCAGGTAGCGGCCCCCCCGGGTGCGCACCGGGTCGGTGAAGTGCTCGTGCAGGTGGTCGACGTACTCCACCATCCGGCCGTCCAGCGAGGTGCCGACGCGCAGGAAGTCGAAGATGGCCAGGTGCTGGACGTACTCGCAGAGGCCGACGCCGCCCGAGTGCGGGCAGATCGGCACGCCGAACTTGGCGGCCAGCAGAATCTCCGACAGCACCTCGTTGACGCCGCCCACGCGGCACGCGTCGATCTGCATGACGCGGATGGCCTCCGCCTGCAGGAGCTGCTTGAAGATGACCCGGTTCGCCGCCACCTCGCCGGTGGCCACCCGGATCGGGGCGACGGCCTGCTGGATGCGGGCGTGGCCCAGGATGTCGTCGGCGTGCGTCGGCTCCTCGATCCAGTACGGGTCCACCTCGGCGAGCAGCCGCATGTTGGCGATGGCCTCGTCCACGTCCCAGACCTGGTTGGCGTCCATCATCAGCAGCGCGTCGGGGCCGATCTCCTCGCGGATGATCCGGGCTCGCCGCACGTCGTCGGAGATCGGGCCGCCGACCTTCATCTTCATGGCCCGCCAGCCCTGCGCGTACGCCTCCCGGGTCAGCGCCCGGACCTTCTCGTCGGGGTAGCCGAGCCACCCCACCGAGGTGGTGTACGACGGGAAGCCGTCCCGCTCCAGCTCGGCGAGCCGGTCCTCGAGGCCGACCCGGCCCTTGTCGAGGATCGCGGTCGCCTCCCCGGGGGTGAGCGCGTCGGTGATGTGGTGGAAGTCGACGGTGGCGACCAGCTCCTCGGTGGGCAGCTCGGCGAGCAGCCGCCACAGCGGCTTGTCCGCCAGCTTCGCCCGCAGGTCCCACACCGCGTTGACGATCGCGCCGGTCGCCATGTGGATGACGCCCTTCTCCGGCCCGAGCCACCGCAGTTGGACGTCGGCGCTGAGCGAGCGCCAGAACGCCACCGGCTCGGCGAAGATCTCCTCGACCGTCCTGCCCTGCACGTGGTGGGCGAGGGCGCGGACGGCCGCGCAGGTGATCTCGTTGCCGCGGCCGTTGGTGAACGTGAAGCCGGCGCCGACGTGCGGGCCGTCGGTGCTCAGCTCGACGTACGTCGCGGAGTAGTCGCCGCGGTTGATCGCGTCCGAGCCGTCGCCGGCGGCCGCCGTGGGGAACCGCACGTCGTGTACCTCAACCGCGGTGATCCGTGTCGTCACTGAAGTGGCCTTTCGTTTGCGCCTGCGGGGCTCACCGGGAGCCGTCCAACTTGAAGATCCGCCGGGGAAGGCGGTAAGCGAGGTCGACGATCGTCTCCGCCGCCTCGTCCAGCGGCAGGCGGTGCTCGGCCACCAGCCGGGCCAGGAAGCCGGCGTCGATGCGGCGGGCCACGTCGTGGCGCACCGGGATCGAGCAGAAGGCCCGGGTGTCGTCCACGAAACCGGCCGTGTTGTAGAAGCCGGCGGTCTCGGTGACCGCCTCGCGGAAGCGGCGGAGCACCTCGGGGGAATCGAGGAACCACCACGGCGCGCCCAGGTAGAGGGCCGGGTAGCCGCCGGCCAGCGGGGCCAGCTCCCGGGTGAACGTGGTCTCGTCCAGCGTGTAGACCACCACCCGGAGGCGGGGATCGTTGCCGTACGCGTCCAGCAGCGGCGTGAGGGCGTGCAGGTACTCGGTGGCCTGCGGGATGTCCCCGCCCACGTCGCGCCCGTGCGCCCCGTAGAGCCAGCGGTTGTGGTTGCGCACGGCGCCGGGGTGGATCTGCAGCACCAGGCCGTCGTCGAGCGACATCCGGGCGAACTCCACCAGCATGTGCGCCCGGAACGCCTCGGCGTCCGCCGCGCTGGCCTCGCCCCGCAGGCCGCGGGTCAGCAGCGCGCCCGCCTCTGCGGGGTCCAGCCGCAGCGTCCGGGCGGTGGGATGGCCGTGGTCCGACGACGTGGCGCCGGCCGCGATGAACGCCTCCCGCCGGGCCCGCAGCGCGGCCAGGTAGCCGTCGTACGTGGCGGTGTCCTCGCCGGTGATCTCACCCAGGCCGGCCACGTTGGCGGCGAACCCGTCGAACTCGAAGTCCACGACGTTGTCCGGCCGGAAGGTTGTGATCACCCGGCCGCCGGGGCCGCCCCAGCCGTCAGCGGCGAGCTTGGCGTGCCGGCCGAGGTCATCCAGTGGCGACTCGGTGGTGGCCAGGACCTCGATGTTGAACCGCTCGAAGAGGGCCCGCGGCCGGAACTCGGGCTCGGCGAGCCGCGCCGCCACCTCGTCGTAGATCGCGTCGGCGGTGTCCGCACTCAGCGCGGTCCGCACGCCGAACACCTCGGCGAACGTCTGCTCCAACCAGAGCCGCGACGGGGTGCCGCGGAAGAGGTGCCAGTGCGCGGCGAAGGTGCGCCAGATGGTGCGGCCGTCGGTCTCCGGGCGGTAGCCGGGTGCCCCGTCCGGGCCGTCGCCGGCGGCGCCGGGGGCGGCGGGTACGCCGAGCGCGCCGGGCGGCACGCCCTGGCTGAGCAGCATCCGGGTGACGTAGTGGTCGGGCACGATGAGCAACCGGGCCGGGTCCGGGAACGGCGCGTCGTCGGCGAGGAGGGCCGGGTCCACGTGCCCGTGCGGCGAGATGATCGGCTGAGCCTGGACCAGCGCGTACAGCTCCCGGGCGAGGCCACGTTGGGTCGGCTCGGACGGGAAGAGCAGGTCGGCGCGGTCTGCTGACGGGAGTGGCACGGATCGGGCTCCTCGGGCGGGTGGTGGACAGCGGGGTGGTCGGCGGGCGGGACGTGGTGGCATCGTCGCCCGCGGCGCGGTGCCGGCTACAGCTGGATCAACTCCTCGACCCGCACCGGCTGGCCGGTCTCGAAGGACCGGTTCGCCGCCAGGCCGGTGAGCAGGGCGAGGGCGCCGTCGTGGGCGGTGGCGCCGCGGCCGAGCGCGTCGGTCGGCTGGCCGGCGGCGCTGCCGAACAGCTGGGCCGTCATCAGTGCGTCCGCCCCGCCGTGGCCCATCCGGGTGTGGCCGGCCACCGGCACCTCCCGGGGCAGCGCCCAGAACGGTCGTACGGTCAGCGTGGCCGAGCCCTCCTCGGCGGCGGCCTGGTCGCCGTGCAGCGAGGCGCCCTTGACCTCGCCGGCGGCGTGCGGGCTGACGAAGTTGTTCTCCACGACCGCCAGCTCCAGCCGGCCCCTGCTGCCGTTGAACATCACCCGGTAACCCTCCCAGGGCGCGTACGCGGTGAGGTGGTAGGTCATCGTCGCACCGGTGGAGTAGCGGGTGAGCACCGCCATGTCGTCCTCGATCGTCACGCCGGGGGCGAAGACGTTCTGGTCGCGGTGGTAGCCGTCCGCCGCCTCGGCGTCCAGGTAGAGGGCCCGCAGCCGCGGGTTGGCCGCCAGGTGCAGGGCGAACGGGTCGTCGGCGGCCGCGGCGGCGCCGTGGGCCCGCGGGTAGTCCCGGGCGTAGCCGTGGCGGCGGCCCTGCTCGCCGTAGAAGAACAGCCGCCCGTACGCGAAGACCTCCACCGGGCTGGCGCCGAGCCACCAGTTGACCAGGTCGAAGTGGTGGCTGGCCTTGTGCACCATCAGCCCGCCGGAGTTGGCCTTCTCGCGGTGCCAGCGGCGGAAGTAGTCGGCACCGTGCCGCACGTCCAGCAGCCACTCGAAGTGCACGGAGCCGACCTCGCCGATCTCCCCGTCCGCCAGCACCTGGCGCACCGCGGCGTGCAGCGGGTTGTAGCGGTAGTTGAAGGCGACCGTCACGGTGCGCCCGGTCCGGTCCACCGCGTCCAGGATGCGCCGGCAGCGGGCGGCGTCCACGGTCATCGGCTTCTCGGTGATGACGTCGCAGCCCGCGTCCAGCGCGGCGACGATGTACTCGTCGTGCACCCGGTCGACGGTGGTCACGACGACCGCGTCGACCGCCTCCTTCGCCAGCATGGTCGCGAAGTCGGCCGCCTGGTACGTCGGCACGGCGGCGGCGCCCAGCTCCGCCAGCCAGGTGTTGTGGGCGTCCATCCGGGCCTGGTTGACGTCGGCGAAGCCGACCAGCGCCGCGGTCGCCGCGTGGTCGGACACGATGGCCCGCACGAACATTTCGGCCCGCGCGCCGGCACCCACCACCGCGTAGCGGCGCGGCGCCGCGCTCGCGTCCGGCATGTGGTCCTCGCCTCCCCAAACTGCAAAGGTTTGCAGCAGAAGAAACCATGTGGGACAGGAGTCCGTCAACGGGCCGTTACTAAGCTGAGGGATTTACGCTGGTTTTTACGTTTGTGCCGCCATGTCATGACCGTCGTCGAAACGAATCCGCAATCTTCCGGCGTTGACACCGGGAGCAACCGTTTGCATTAATGAGCGGCACCGCAGTGACCGCTACCACAGAAGGGGTGCGCGTGCCGGCAACGATCCGAGACGTGGCGCGGGCCTCCGGGGTACACATCTCCACGGTTTCGCGGACTTTCTCCGCGCCGCACCTGGTGAACCCCGAGACCCGGAGCCGTGTCCTGGCCTGCGCCGAGCACCTGGGCTACCGGCCCAACCGGGCCGCCCGCGCACTCATCACCGGCCGGACGCACAACATCGGCCTCATCGTCGCCGACATCGCCAACCCGTTCTTCCCGCCGCTCATCAAGGCGGCGGAGAGCCAGGCGCGCAGCCGCGACTATCACGTCTTCGTCGCCGACACGAATGAGGATCCGGCGGCGGAGGAGGAGCTCGTCCACGCACTGGCCAAACAGGTCGACGGCGTGCTGCTGTGCAGCCCCCGGATGAGCAACAGCCTGATCGAACAACTGAGCCGGGAGGTCGCGCTGGTGGTCATCAACCGCCAGGTGGCGAACCTCCCAGCGGTCGTGATGGACGTCGGGCAGGGTGCCCGGCTCGCGGTCGAGCACCTCCTGGCGCTCGGCCACCGTAACCTCGCGCTGCTCGGCGGCCCGCGCGGGTCGTGGACCAACCGCGAGATCCGCCGGGCAGCCGGCACGGCGGCGCGTACCGGTGACGCGGCACTCGCCGTACTGGGGCCCAATCCGCCCACCGAGGACGGCGGAGCCGCCCTCGCCGAACCCGTTCGCCGGAGCGGCGTCACCGCCGTCCTGGCCTACAACGATCTGATGGCGGTCGGCCTCATCGAGGGGCTCGACTCGCTCGGGGTCCGCGTCCCGCAGGACATCAGCGTCGTCGGCATCGACGACACCGCGCTGAGCCGGCGGACCCGGCCCAAGTTGACGACGGTGGCTACCCCCACTGGCGCCGCCGGCCGGGCGGCCGTCGACATGCTGCTGCAACACGACGCCGCGCACCCCGCTCGCGGGGGGCGGGGCGCCGGCCGCGGCTTCAACGCCGACGACCGTCGCACCACCGCCCAGGTAATGCTCCAGACCGAACTGGTCATCCGCGACTCCACCGGTCCGGGTCCGCACCACGGTGCGGCGCCCAGCACCGCGGCTGCGGCCGCACCGGACATGGTCGCCTCCTCAACACGGAGAGAGTGAGACACATGCACCCCGCGACACCCCCCGCGTTCGGCCCGCGCCGACGCCTGCTCCGCAGCATCGCGGCGCTGGCCATCGCGGCGCCCCTGATGTTCGGCGC
>DASQDS010000551.1:0-3727 GCA_035634075.1 Pilimelia sp.
CGCCGCGCTGGTCGCCGGCGCCGGCCGGGCTGCCGCGGCGCTCGCCCGAGCCGGCCTGCGCCTCGTCCTCCAGCCGCAGCGTGAGCGAGATGCGCTTGCGGGGCACGTCGACGTCGAGCACCTTGACCCGGACGATGTCGCCCGACTTGACCACCTCTCGCGGGTCCTTCACGAACGTCCGCGACATCGCCGACACGTGCACGAGCCCGTCCTGGTGCACGCCCACGTCCACGAACGCGCCGAACGCCGCCACGTTGGTCACCACGCCCTCCAGCACCATGCCCGGCGTGAGGTCGTCGAGCTTCTCCACGCCCTCGGCGAACGTCGCGGTGCGGAAGCCCGGGCGGGGGTCGCGGCCCGGCTTCTCCAGCTCGCGCAGGATGTCGGTGACCGTGGGCAGGCCGAAGCTGTCGTCCACGAAGGTCTCCGGGCGCAGCCCGCGCAGCAACGGTCCGTTGCCGATGACGCCGGCGAGGTCGCCGCCGGCCGCGGCGACGATGCGCCGGACCACCGGGTACGCCTCCGGGTGCACGCTGGAGGTGTCCAACGGGTCGTCGCCGCCGCGGATGCGCAGGAAGCCGGCGCACTGTTCGAACGCCTTGGGGCCCAGCCGGGGCACCTCCTTGAGCCCGCGGCGGGAGCGGAACGGGCCGTTGGCGTCGCGGTGCCGCACGATGTTCTCGGCCAGTCCCGCGCCGATCCCGGACACCCGGGTGAGGAGGGGCACCGAGGCGGTGTTGACGTCCACGCCCACGCCGTTCACGCAGTCCTCCACGACGGCGTCCAGCGAGCGCGACAGCTTGCCCTCGGCGAGGTCGTGCTGGTACTGCCCGACGCCGATCGACTTCGGATCGATCTTCACGAGCTCGGCGAGCGGGTCCTGCAGGCGGCGCGCGATGGAGACCGCCCCGCGCAGGGAGACGTCCAGCGCCGGCAGCTCCTGCGAGGCGTACTCGGAGGCCGAGTAGACCGACGCGCCCGCCTCCGACACCACGACCTTGGTCAGCGTCAGCTCGGGGTGCCGGGCGATCAGGTCGCCGGCCAGCTTGTCGGTCTCCCGCGACGCGGTGCCGTTGCCGATCGCGATCAGTTCCACCCGGTGTGCCGCCGCCAGCCGGGCCAGCACGGCGACGGACTCGTCCCAGCGCCGGCGCGGCTCGTGCGGGTAGATGGTCTCGGTGGCCACGACCTTGCCGGTCGCGTCGACCACCGCGACCTTGACGCCGGTGCGCAGGCCCGGGTCGAGACCCATGGTGGACCGGCTGCCGGCCGGGGCGGCGAGCAGCAGGTCGCGCAGGTTGGTGGCGAAGACCCGGACCGCCTCGTCCTCGGCCGCCTGCCACAGCCGCCCGCGCAGGTCGATGCTCAGGTGCACCAGGACCCGGGTGCGCCACGTCCAGCGGACCGTGTCGGCGAGCCAGCGGTCGCCGGGCCGGCCGGCATCGGTGACCCCGAAGCGCGCGGCGATGCGCCGCTCGTACAGGCTCGGGCCGGCCGGCGGGGCGCCCTCGGCGGGCGGCGCGGGCTCCGGGTCCAGGGCCAGCTCCAGCACGCCCTCCTTCTCGCCGCGGAAGGCGGCGAGGATGCGGTGCGAGGGCAGCCGCGGGAACGGCTCGGCGAAGTCGAAGTAGTCGGCGAACTTGGCGCCCTCGGCCTGCTTGCCGTCGCGTACCCGGGTCACCAGCCGGCCCCGCGACCACATCTGCTCGCGCAGCTCGCCGATGAGGTCGGCGTCCTCACTGAACCGCTCCACGAGGATCGCCCGGGCCCCGTCCAGCGCCGCCGAGGCGTCCGCCACCCCCCGGTCGGGGTCCACGAACGGCGCCGCCGCCACCGCCGGGTCGAGCGTCGGGTCGCCGAGCAGCGCGTCGGCGAGCGGTTCCAGGCCGGCCTCCCGGGCGATCGCCGCCTTCGTCCGCCGCTTGGGCTTGAAGGGCAGGTAGATGTCCTCCAGCCGGGCCTTGGAGTCCGCGGCCATCAGCTGCGCCGTCAGCGCGTCGTCCAGCTTGCCCTGGCCGCGGATCGACTCGAGGATGGCCAGCCGCCGCTCGTGCAGCTCCCGCAGGTACCGCAGCCGCTCCTCCAGGGCCCGCAGCTGCGCGTCGTCGAGCAGCTCGGTGGCCTCCTTGCGGTACCGCGCGATGAACGGGACGGTCGCGCCGCCGTCCAGCAGCTCGACCGCCGCCCGCACCTGGCGCTCCCGTACGCCCAGCTCCTCGGCGATCCGCTGGTGGATGGACGTCTGGTCGGTGGCCGTCGTCACGATCTGCTCCGCCTTCTCCCTCGGGTCCCTCGCTGCTGCATTCTGCCCGGACGCCGCGGCGCGCGTCGCGGCGAGGCGGCGTGGCGAAGCGGCGAGGCGCGGCCGTGGCGCGGCTGTGGCGCGGCCGTGGCGCGGCGCACTTAACCGGTTGCTCACGGGCGGGGATTCATCTAGCCTGATGTCGGACGCCCAGGGAGCCGGGTTGAAGATGTTGGGCTGCACCCTCAACCCCCAGTAACAGGGCTCTATCTGAGGCAGGTCATGAGAAAGCGTCTTCCCATAATCGTTGGGGCCGCGCTGGCCCTTGTCGTATCGAGCGTCGCCTTCGTCACCTCCGCACACGCCGCGACCGGTATCCGGGTCGCCAGCGGCGGCGTCGTGGAGGCCAACGGCTCCGAGTTCATCATGCGGGGCGTCAGTCACGCCCACGTGTGGTACCCCAGCCAGACCAGTTCGTTCGCCGGCATCAAGGCGGCGGGTGCCAACACCGTCCGGGTGGTCCTCAGCGGTGGCCGCTGGCCCGCCAACACCGAGGCCGACGTGGCCAACGTCATCTCCCTGTGCAAGATCAACCGGCTGATCTGCGTGCTGGAGAACCACGACACCACCGGCTTCGGCGAGCAGGCCGGCGCCGTGACGCTCGACCAGGCGGTCGACTACTGGATCAGCGTCAAGGGCGCGCTGGACGGCCAGGAGAACTACGTCATCCTGAACATCGGCAACGAGCCGATCGGCAACAACAACGCCGCCTCGTGGACGCAGGCCACGACCGGGGCGATCGGCCGCTTGCGCGCCGCGGGCTTCGATCACGCATTGATGGTGGACGCGCCCAACTGGGGCCAGGACTGGCAGTTCGTGATGCGGGACAATGCGCAGGCCGTGTTCAACAGCGACCCGGACCGCAACACCATCTTCTCGGTCCACATGTACGGCGTGTTCGACACCGCCGCGGAGATCACCGACTATCTCGGCCGGTTCCGCACGGCGGGCCTGCCGATCGTCGTGGGTGAATTCGGCAACAACCACTCCGACGGCAACCCGGACGAGGACACGATCATGTCCTACACGACCGCGAACCGGATCGGTTACATCGGCTGGTCGTGGAGCGGCAACGGCGGCGGCGTCGAGTACCTCGACATGGTCACCAACTTCAACCCCGCCCAGCTCACGCCGTGGGGCCAGCGGATCTTCGCCGGCCCGAACGGCATCCGGGCGGCCGCCCGCGAGGCCACGATCTACAGCGGGACCGGCGGCGGCGACACCACCCCGCCGAGCCAGCCGGGCGCGCCGACGGCCTCGAACGTCACCGCCACCGGCGCCACGCTGTCCTGGGCGGCGTCGACGGACAACGTGGGCGTCACCGGGTACACGGTCGTGCGGGTCAACGGCACCACGGAGACCACCGTGGCGTCGCCGACCACCACCACGGCGGCCATCACCGGGCTGACCGCCGGCACGGCGTAC
>DASQDS010000552.1:0-1870 GCA_035634075.1 Pilimelia sp.
GCCGCCGACGAACCGGGCGCACGGGTCGTGCCGGCTGAACGGCACCTTGCCCAGCGAGCCGGCCAGGTCGTAGCGCGCGGGCGCCGGCACCCGCCGCGTCTCCACCCGCTCCGCCACCACGCCGGTCAGGATAGCGCCGCCGGCCCGGCGGCGGCCGGCAGCGGGCGGGCGGCCGCCGCCGACAGCGCCCGGTGCAGCAGCCGCGAGTCGCCCAGCAGGCCGCGCAGCCGCCGCTCCAGGCCGGCGATGGGGACCAGGTTCTGCGGGGCGCGGGGGTCCTTGTACGCGTTGGAGGCGAACCGGGGCAGCGTCACCATCGACACGTCCGCCAGCGCGATCGCCTCGTTGACCGGCCACTCCACCGAACACTCCACCCGCACGATCCCCGCCCACGGGGCGCCGTGCCGGCCGGGGAGCCGCAAATACCACGAGTAGCTGTGCCAGCGGGTGCCCACGCGGAACACCGGGGACCGCTCGCCCGGCCGCAGCGCCGTGACGACGCCCGCGAGGGCCGGCGGCAGGTACTGGCTCTGCTGCGTCTTGACGTAGCCCAGCGTGTGCGGCAGCTGGCGGCGGCTGCGCAGCGGCCCGTCCACGATCAGCAGCTCGTCGCCGGTCGCCCGGGCCTCGGCGGAGATGTCCACCTCCAGCGCCGTCAGCCGCGGCTGGACCGCCGCCGCGAGCCGCTGCGGATCCGCCCCGGGCACCTGGTGCACGGGGTAGCGGACCTGGCCGGCGGCCAGCTCGCCGGCCGCCGCCGGGCTCGCCGTGAACAGGCCGCGGGCGACCCGCGAGCCGGCCAGCTCCGCGACGCCGCGACGCAGGTCGCAGCGGACCACCCCGGCGGCGTACGAGGCGGCGAGCCCCGGGTAGGACGCCCCGTCGTCCTCGGCGGTCCACATGCCGGCGTCGTTGCGGCGCACGCCGTCCACGAGGAGCACGACGTCCGGCGCGCGCACGTCGGCGGGCGCGGTGCGCGGCGCCCAGGCGTCGGCCGGCACCTCCACGTCGGGGTCCACCTCGGCGCTGCTGCGGGTCGCCGGGCCGTCGCCGCCGTCGGCGGACATGCCGTACGCCGGGTCCCAGGCGTCGACGAACCACCGCGTCACGACGACCTCACAGGCCGGTCCGCTCGACGCGGGCGGACCGGGCGTCCTTGCGGACCTCGAACCGCACCGGCACCCGCTCGGCGAGCGACGACACGTGGGTGACCACGCCGACCATCCGCTCGCCCCGGGCCGCCAGGTTTTCCAGCGTGGCGGCGACGGTGTCGAGGGTGGCGGCGTCCAGGGTGCCGAAGCCCTCGTCCAGCACGATCGACTCGAGGCTGGCGGCGGCGGTGGACATGCCGGCCAGCTGCTCAGAGAGCGCCAGCGCGAGCGCCAGCGACGCCTGGAACGTCTCGCCGCCCGACAGCGTGCGCACCGCCCGGCGCAGGCCGGCGTCGTGGTGGTCCACCACAAAGAACTCGCCCTTGTCGTGGACCAGCTCGTACTGCCCGCCGGACAGCTCGCGCAGGATCCGCGACGCGCCGTCGACCAGCAGGTCCAGCGCCTCGGCCAGCAGCCACCGCTCGAAGTTGTTGGCCCGCAGGTGCCCGGCCAGCGCCTTGGCCACCCGGGCCGCCTGCTCGTGCCCGGCCTTCCCCGCCCGCAGCTCGTCGGCCTGCGCCCGGCGCTGCTCCAGCCGGCGCAGGTCACCCTCGGCCCGCTCCACGGCCACCGCGACCGCCCGGCCCTGCTGCGCGTCCGCCGGCACCGGCAGGCCCGCGCCGGCGAACAGGTCGGCCAGCTCTCGGCGTACCCCTTCCGTCGCGTCCTGCGCCCGGGCCACCGCGGCGGCCGCCGCGTCCCGCCCGGCCCGCCGGCCG
>DASQDS010000553.1:0-3478 GCA_035634075.1 Pilimelia sp.
GCCGCGCTGGCCGGGTTGACCTGCCGGGTACGCGCGGCGGAGGCGCTCGCCGTGCTGGGCCCCAACGGGGCGGGCAAATCCACCCTCGCACTGGTGCTCGGCGGGCTGCTCGCGCCGACGGCCGGCCGGCTGCGGGCCACCCCCGCACTGGCCGGCCGGGACGCGGCCACCGCACCGCACCGCTGGCGGGCCCCCGCCCTGGCGCGCCGGGTGGGGTCTGTGTTCCAGGACCCGGAACACCAGTTCCTCACCGCCAGCGTCCGCGAGGAGCTGGCCCTGGGCCCCCGCCGGGCCGGTCTGTCGCCGGCCGCCGTCGCCAGCCGGGTGGACGAGCTGCTCGGCCGGCTGCGACTGGACCGGCTGGCCGCCGCGAACCCGTACACCCTCTCCGGCGGCGAGGCGCGGCGCCTCAGCGTGGCGACCGCCCTGGCCACGGCGCCCCCGCTGCTCGTTCTGGACGAGCCGACGTTCGGCCAGGACCGGCGGACGTGGCTGGAGCTGGTGGACCTGCTCGCCGACCTCCGCGACGCCGGGCACGCCGTGGTCACCGTGACCCACGACGCGGACTTCGTCGCCGCGCTGGCCGACCGCACGCTCACGCTCGCGGGAACCGGCCAGTGATCCCCGTCGGCCCGCTGGCCGTGCCGACGGCGCCGCTGGCCCGCCGCAACCCGGTCGCCAAGCTCGCCGCCGCGCTCGCCTTCTCCCTGCCGCTGCTGGCCACCGTGGACGCCGTCACCCCCGCCATCGCGATCGGGGTCCAGCTCGCGGTGCTGCCCCTCTTCGGCGTGCGCCACCGCGACCTGGCCCGCCGCGCCTGGCCGGTGCTGCTCGGCGCGGCCGGCATCGTGCTGACGCTGGTCCTCTTCGCCGCCGAACGCGGCGGCCGGCTGCTCGTCGAGATCGGGCCCCTGCCGGTGACCTCCGGGGTGCTGCTGGCCGCGCTCGGCCTGGTGCTGCGGCTGGTGGCCGTCGCGCTGCCCGGGATCATCCTGTTCGCCACGACGGACCCGACCGACCTCGCGGACGCGCTGGTGCAGAACGCCAAGGCGTCACCGCGGTTCGCGATCGGGGCGCTGGCCGCGTTCCGGCTGGTGCCCCTGCTGGGCCAGGAGTGGCAGATGTTGACGCTGGCCCGCCGGGCGCGCGGCATCGACCCGGGCCGCAACCCGGTGGCGCGCGTGGCCCTGTTCGCGCGGACCGCCTTCGCGCTGCTGGTCGGCGCGATCCGGCGCGGCACCCGGCTGGCCGTGGCGATGGACGCGCGCGGCTTCGACGCCGGCAACCCGCGCACGGTGGCCCGCCGGCAGCACTTCGGCGGGGCGGACGCCGCGCTGGTGGCCGGCGCCGCGGCGGTGAGCGGCGCGGCCCTGGCGGTCAGCGTCTGGGTGGGCGCGTTCCGGCCCCTGCTCGGCTGACGGTCGGCCGCCACCCGCCGGCCATGCTGGCATCCGCATGTTCGCATGGGCGCGGCACTGCGGCCACGCCCCGTTCGCCCGGCGTGACGAGATTGGACCTAACAGCCGCCGAGCGCTAGGGGCACCGCCATGGGCCACGGGCACCAGCACGGACACGATCACCACCACGCCGCCCAGCCGGTTCCCGGTGACCTACCGGCCGCCCTGGATCTCTCCGTGCCGGACGCGGAACTGTCCCCCGCGGACCTGTCCCGCCGGGGCTTCCTGCGCGGCGCCGGCCTGCTCGGCGCGGGGGCGGCCGGCGCCCTGGCCGCTCCCGCCGTCGCCGGGGCGCCCGCGCACGCCGGTCCCCTGTCGCAGGGCGACCGCGCCGGCGCCGACGGCCTGCACTGGCTCGCCGGCGACCACCACATCCACACCCAGTACAGCCCCGACGGGCTCTACCGGGTGGTGGACCAGGCCCGGCATGCCCGGGCGTACGGCCTGGACTGGATGGTCGTGACGGACCACGGGAGCGGCACGCACGCGAAGATCGGGATCGAGCGGGTCAACCCGGACATCCGCGCTGCCCGCGCCGCGCTCCGCGACCTGCTCGTCTTCCAGGGCCTGGAGTGGAACATCCCGGCCGCCGAGCACGGCACCGTGTTCGTCCAGCCCGGCCGCAACGAGGTCGGCGTCCTGCGGGAATTCGAAAACGCGTTCGACGGCGCGGTCACCGGCACCACGGCGCCGACGCCCGCGAACGAGGCGCTGGCCGTCGCCGGAATCCGGTTCCTCGGCGACGCCGTCCGCCGGCGCCGGATCGACGGCGCGCTGTTCCTGGCGAACCACCCGGCCCGCCGGGGGGTCGACTCTCCGCACGAGATCCGGGCGTGGCGCGACGCCGACCCGACCGTGGCGGTGGGGATGGAGGGCGCGCCGGGGCACCAGGCGGCCGGGATCCCGTCCGCCGCGCTCGGGCCGGGCGGCGGCCGTGGCTTCTACGAGGCGAGCCCGTCCGCCAACTCGTTCCCGGGGTACCCGCTGGAGAGCTACCGGACCTGGGGCGGCTTCGACTGGATGACGGCCACGGTGGGCGGCCTGTGGGACAGCTTGCTGGCCGAGGGGCGGCCGTGGTGGATCTCGGCGAACTCGGACTCGCACGTCGTCTGGCTGGACACCGCGGTGCGGGGGCCGGGCGGCGACTTCGCGGCCAACGGCCGGTACGAGGATCCGGTGCACGGCACCCGGCCGAACACCGGCGCCGGCGACTTCTGGCCCGGCTACTACAGCCGCACCCACGTGGGTTCGCGCACCCGGGCGTACGGGGCCGTGATGGACGGCCTGCGCGCCGGCCGCATCTGGGTCGACCACGGCGGGCTGCTCGGCGGCCTCGACGCCCGGGTGCGGGTGTCCGGCGACCGGCGGCGCCACTCCGGCGTGCCGCTGGGCGGCGTGCTGACCGTACGCCGCGGCACGCGGGTGGACCTGACCATCGACATCGACCTGGCCGACACGCCGAACTGGGCGCAGTTCATCCCGGCGCTGGCCCGGGTCGACGTCATCGTCGGCGCTGTCACCGGCCGGGTCACCGACCCGGACGCCTTCACCGCCCCGGACACCCGGGTGGTCCGCAGCTTCGAGGTCGGCCGGGGCACCGGGCGGGTGTCCTTCACCCACTCCCTCGGCGCCGTGGAGGCACCGTTCTACGTGCGGCTGCGGGGCACCGACGGCAACCGCACCGCGCCCGGCCCACTCGGCGCCGACGTGGACCCGCACGGGCCCGCGATGGACGTCGTCGGCGCCGCCGACCCGTGGGCGGACCTGTGGTTCTACGCCAACCCGATCTTCGTCCGGCCGTCGTGACCGCGGCCGGGCCGCTCGGGCTGAGCGGCGGACACGTCGGAGACCGTGCGGCCGAGGAATGGCTCGACGACCTCCTCGGCCGGCTCGGCATCCCGGCCGCCGACGTCTTCGCCTGCACGCACCACGTCCGTTCGCCATACCCGCACGTCGCGCTGAGCCTGGTGCTGCCGGCCGGCGCGGCGGTGGGGCCGGCGGACCTGCCGCCGGTGCCGGCG
>DASQDS010000554.1:0-2045 GCA_035634075.1 Pilimelia sp.
CGCCGCGCTGGCCGTCGCCGGCCTGGCCGGGGCCGGGCTGACCACGGTCGCGCCGAACCCGTGCGACGTGGAAACGGCCTACCACTGCGCCACGGTCGAGGCCGACCCGCACCGGCCCGGTGGGCGGGTGCTGCTGCTCAACTCGGCCCGGCACTCCTACGTGGACCTGGACCACCCCCGCTACCTCGAGTTCGCGTACACCCGGTGGATCGGCGCGCTGGCCGACGTGGCGGCGCCGGCCGGCGCGCCGGTCGACGCGCTGCACCTGGGCGGCGGCGGCTTCACGATCCCGGCGTACCTGGCCACCACCCGGCCCGGCAGCCGCAGCGTGGTGCTCGAGCTGGACGGCGCGCTCGTCGACCTGGACAGGGAGCGGCTCGGCCTGCGCACCGGCCCGGCTCTGCGGGTCGAGGTCGGCGACGCCCGGGTCCGCCTGGCGGCGCAGCCGGGCGCCAGCATGTCGCTCGTGGTGGGGGACGCCTTCGGGCACCTCGTCGTGCCATGGCACCTCGCGACGCGGGAGCTCGTCACCGACGTCCGCCGGGTCCTGCGCCCCGGCGGCATCTACGCACAGAATGTGATCGACTATCCACCGTTCCGGTTCCTGCGGGCCGAGCTGGCCACGGTCAAGGCCGTGTTCCCGCATGTCGCGGTCGTTTCCCGGCCCGACGCGATCGCCGGGCGGCAGGGCGCCAACTTCGTCCTCGCCGCGTCGGCGTCCCCGCTTCCGGTGGCGGCCTGGCGCGACCGGATCCGGGCGCGGGCGCCCGGCCCCGCGCAGGTCATCGACGGCGCCGAGCTGACCGGCTTCGTCGGCGGTGCCCGCGTACTGACCGACGACTATGCGCCAGTGGACCAGCTCCTGGCGGGGCCGTGACCGATTTCGCCAGGGAGGGTTACCAACTGGCGCCCGGGGCATCCCGGCTAGCGTGGGCGGGCTAGACGTGCGGGAGACGCCGTTGCTCGATCGCCGGTATCGGCTGATCGAGCAACTCGGCACCGGCGGCATGTCCGTCGTCTGGCGCGGCTACGACGAGGTCCTCGGCCGCCAGGTGGCCGTGAAGGTCCTGGCGCCGGAGCTGGCCGCCGACGACGCCTTCCGCCACCGCATCCGGGTGGAGGCCCAGGCCGCCGCGCGGCTGTGCCACCCGCACATCACCAACGTGTACGACTACGGCGAGGCCGCCTGCCCGGACGGCACCACGGCCCCGTACGTCGTGATGGAACTGCTCGACGGCGAGCCCATGTCGGCGCGGCTGCGTGCCGGCGCCGCCCTGCCGTGGCGCACCGCCGTGGCCGCGTGCGCGCAGGTCGCGTCGGCGCTGGCCGTCGCCCACGCCCGCGGCGTCGTGCACCGGGACGTCACCGCCAACAACGTCATGCTGACCGCCGCCGGCGCGAAGGTGGTCGACTTCGGCATCTCGGCCCTCGTCGGGGAGAAGGACAGCGGCCCGGACGGCACCCTGCTCGGCACCCCGGCGTACCTGGCGCCGGAGCGGCTGGACCCGGCCGGCGCCGTGTCGCCGGCCACCGACGTGTACGCCGCCGGCGTGCTGCTCTACCGCGCCGTCACCGGCCGGTTGCCCTGGCACGCGGCCACGACGACCCAGATGCTGAAGGCGCACCGGTACGTCGAACCTGAGCCGCTGCCCGCCGTCGACGGCCTGCCCGCCGAGGTCGCGGACCTGTGCGCCCGGTGCCTGGCCAAGGACCCGGCGGACAGGCCGACCAGCACCGAGTTGGCCCGGACGTTGGCCGCCGCGGCCGGCGTGGTGGTGTTCCTGCCCGCCCCCGTGCCGGCGGCTTCCGCGGCGGAGTCCGCGGCCCCCGCCGCCGCGGCGGCCTCGCCCGGCGTTGGTGTCGCCGGCGCCGGCCCTCCGTGGGACATCGCCAGCATGAACACCACGATCCTGCCGTGGCTCCCGCCCGGGTCGGGTGGGTCCTCGGACAGCGCGCCGTCGACCGGCCATGCCGCCGGCCTGCCGGGGCGCCTGCGCGGCATCGCCGTCGCCGTCCGGACCGGCGCGCGCGAGGCCCCCGCCCGC
>DASQDS010000555.1:0-2609 GCA_035634075.1 Pilimelia sp.
AGGAATCCGGCGCGGTCGCCGCGGCGCCGGGCGGGCCCGGCGCCGCGGGGCCGCGGGGTGGACCGCTCGCCGTGGCCGGCGGCGACGACCGTGGGCGCGGCCACGGGTCAGCCGCGGACGTTGGAGAGGTTCTCGTTGTACGGCTTGGCTATCTCGTCAAGCACCTTGTGCGGGGTGGCGGAGCCGTTGATGAGCTTCTGGGTCGCGGAGACCAGCACGTCGTAGTAGCCCGGCGCCGGCCAGTCGGGGTAGAAGGCCAACCCGTCGTTCTTCGCCAGGTTCTCGAAGTTGGCGATCAGCTCCTTGTCGGCCGGGTCGGTGACCGCGGCGACGTCGGCGGCCACCGGCACGCCGCCGGCTTTGGCGAGCGTGTTCTGGATCCCCTTGCGCATCGTGATGTCGATGAAGTCGTACGCCAGATCCTTGTTCTTGGAATTCTGCGGAACGACCCACAGGTTGCCGCTGCTGCCGGCGCTCATCGTGTTGCCCGGCCAGAGGAACGTGCCCCACTGGAAACTCTTGATCTCGGCCTTGAACCGGCCGTACCACCACGACCCCGAGACCATGATGGGGAACGTGCCCTTGGTGAACGCCACGCCCATGTCCTCGGCCTTCACCCCGGTGGCGTTCTTGGAGATGTAGCCCTTCTTCACCCAGTCCGCGAACGTGGTCGCGGCGAACACCCAGGCCGGATCGTGGAAGTCGACCTTGCCGGTGTAGCGCTGGAACGCGTCCACCCAGGCCCGGTCGGCCTTGCTCAGCGCGAGCTGGTAAAGCACCTGCTGGGCGGGGTACTCGGCGCCGCCGACCGACAGCGGGGTCACGCCGGCCTTGACGAAGGTGTCCATCGCGGCGGTGAACTCGGCGAGCGTCGTGGGCACGGCGACCTTGTGCTTGGCGAACAGGTCCTTGTTGTAGTAGACCTCGACGTATTCGGCGTAGTTGGGGATCCCGTACCACTTGCCGCCGCCCATGATGCCCTTGGCGTCGTACCGCGCGGTGGTCTGCAGGCTCGGGGCGAGCAGCTTGTCCCAGCCCCGCTCCGTCGCCTCGGCGGTGAGGTCCGTGAGCAGGCCCTGCTTGGCCAGCAGGCCGGCGGTCGCGTTGCCCTTGTTGTACTCCATGATGTCCGGGGCATCGCCGGAGTTGAGCACCATCGGCGCCGTCTTCTGGATCTGCTCGAAGCCCTTCTCCTCGAAGGCGACCTTCACCCCCGGGTGCGCGGCCTCGAATTCCTTGATGGCTTCGGCCCACGCCACGCCCATCGCGCTGTCCGGACCCTCGTAGTGCCACAGCTTGAGCGTCTTGCTTTCGGCCGCGTCGCCGCCGGAGTCTCCGCAACCGGCCAGGGCCACCGCCCCGGTCAGCAGTGCGGCCAGCACGGCGGCGATCCGCGGGCGTCTTCCTCGCGTTGTCATCGGGCCTCCGGCGACAGTAATCCATCCGAATCTCGGCCAGGCTATCGAAGCGTTTCGATCAGAAACCTACGGCCGCCCACGGCGGCCGTCAATAGTGCGCCAACAGTGGACGTTGGACGGGCCGGGTACGGCAGTGTGTACAGCGTGGACATGTCAGATACCGAGGGACTGGTGACCCTGCTCTGCGCCGTGGCGCTCGCGGTGGGGGTCGCCGGCGTGCTGGTGCCCGTGCTGCCCGGGCTGGTGCTCTGCTGGGCGGGAGTCCTGGTGTGGGCGCTGTTCGGCGGCGCCGGCTGGGGCGGCTGGGTGGTGCTCACGGCGGCGACCGTCATCGCCCTGCTGGCCACCGCCGTCAAGTACGCCTGGCCGGGCCGCAACCTCAAGCGCACCGGGGTGCCGACCCGGTCGCTGGTGGCCGGCGGCCTGCTCGGCTTCGTCGGCTTCTTCGTGGTGCCGGTGGTGGGCCTGATCGGCGGCTTCGTCCTGGGCCTGTGGCTGGCCGAGCGGGCCCGCCTCGGCAACTCGGCGGCCGCCTGGCCGTCCACCCGGGCGGCGTTGAAGGCCGTGGGGCTGGCCATGGCGATCGAGCTGACCGCCGCCCTCAGCATCGCCGTCGTCTGGGTGATCGGTCTGCTCGCCACGTGACCCACCGCGCACGGGCCGCCGGCGGGCGATACACGCGGTCCAGCTCCACATCATCTTTGCTGTGCGTACAGCAAAGATGATGTGGCCGCCAACCACATCACCCGCGCCCGGCGGGCCGATCGCTGGGCCGGCGGCCAGGTGTAGGCGGCCGCGGGGCGGGGAATGCGTACTCCCATGGCAGGCAGGATCCGCGCAGCGGTCGCCGCGTCCAGCCAGTGGCAGGGCCCGGACAGCAGGCAGCCCGGCGGCGAGGTGCACGCCTGGTTGCCGGGGCAGAACCAGACGCTGTGCGGTGTGCCGCTGGCACGCGCGGGGCTCCGCCGCTTCCCGCATGTGCCGTGGGAGTACACCAGGACGGACCTGCTCGCCGACGGCGACCCGGTGCGGTACGTGTGCCCGGACTGCCTAGGGGCGACCCGGCCGCGCCGCGACGAGCGACGGCCGTGGACCCGGACCTCGCCGCGGCCCTGAGGCGTGGCGGGCGGCACCGGACGGTGGGCGGCGAGGTGCCGCTCAGCCCGCCGGGCTGACACCGGGCGCGGGCCG
>DASQDS010000556.1:0-4814 GCA_035634075.1 Pilimelia sp.
GGGCCTGCAGGCCGGCCCGCAGCGTCGCTGGGGCGCCGGGCACGTTGGCGTGCCCGGCGCCGCCGGTGCTCGGGTCGCAGGAGCGGACGAACCGGCGCAGCCGGTCGGCGTCCAGCCCGCGCGGCGGCGGCACGCCGAGGAGCCGCAGGATCTCCACCGCCGACGCGGTCGACACCACGTCGGAGGCCCGGCCGGCCCAGTACCCGAAGCCGCCGTCCGGGTTCTGCAGCTCGCCGATCCAGCGGGCGATCCGGGTCCGGCCCGCCGGGTCGCCGGCGAAGGCACCGGCGGCCAGCGCCCAGAGCGTGCAGCGGACCTCGGCGCCCCGCCCCGGCATGTACATGACGCCGCCCTCGTTGGGCAGCTGGCAGCCCTCCAACCAGGCGCGCATCCCGCGGTGGCCGCCGCTGGAGAGGATGCCGGCCGCGGTCGTCAGCGCGTCCGCGGCCAGCGGCGGCTCGCGGTAGGTGTAGCCCCCGCCCGGGCAGCGCAGCGCCCGCATCCGGGCGACCACCGGCCCCTCGACGGCGGCCAGCGGCGCGCCGAGAAGGCGCAACGTGCCCACGGCGCAGAACGCCGCCCACACGTCCTCCACCGGATATCCCGGCCAGCGGACGAAGGCGCCGGTGGCGCCCCGGTTGCCGCCCACCCAGGCGGTCGCCGCCGCGGGGTCCCGGGGCGCCGCGCCGAGCGCGGCCAGCGCCCCCACCGCCCGGTAGGTGGCCCAGAGGCACGGCACCTCCGCCGACTCCGCCAGCCGGAAGCCGCCGGCCGGGTCCTGCTGCCGGCGCAGCCAGCCGACCAGCCGCGGGACGTCCCACGGTGGCGGTTCGCCGGGCGGGGCGGTCGCCGCCCACGACATGGTCCCGTAGTAGCCGGCCCGCACGTCCGCGGCGCCGTGCGCGGCGTCGGCCGGGCTCCAGCACAGCCCGCCGTCCGCGCCCTGCAGGGAGCGCAGCCAGCCGGTCAGCGCGGCCCGGTCGGGGACGGCGTCGCCGCCCGCCGCCACCGTCCGGGTGGAGAAGTGCGTCGCCCACACGTCGGGCGCCTGCCCCGGCACCATCGCGTACGCCGCACCGGACCAGGTGGATCGCAACCAGTCCCGGGTACGCGCCGGCTGCGGCGGCGGCCAGCCCAGGTCCGCCATGGTCTGGGTGCAGTAGTAGGTGGCCCACGCGTCGGACGCCATGCCGCGGCTCCACGCGTACCCCCCGTCGGCGTTGCGCCGGCCGGCCAGGAAGCGGCGCAGCCCGTCCCGGTCCGCCACCGCGTCGGTGCGGCCCAGCCAGGACAGGGTGCGGACGGCCGCGTAGGAGCACCACAGGTCGGGTTCCCCGGTGCCGGCCGGGGCGGTGGGCGACTGTGTCACGCCGGTTCCAGGACCCGGACGTTCGAGCGCTTCCAGCTCTTCTGCGCGGCACCGCTCTTCGTGTTCGCAGGCAGGGTGTTGACGAAGTCGACCCGGTCCCACGCCAGCCCGAGCGCCACGTCGCAGGCGCGCCGGAGCTCCTCGGCCACGGCGGGCTCGGCCGCCCGGTCGCCGTCGACGTCGCGTTCGAGCAGCAGGCGCGCCCAGGTGCCGGTGGTGTCCACCTCGATGAGGTAGCCGGTCGCGTCGGTAACCCCGAACACGACCTGCTCGATGTCGCGGGGGGACACGACCACCCCGCGTACCGCCATCGTGTCGGTGGCGCGGCCGTGCACGCTGACCAGCGGGGTGGACCGCCCGCAGGGGCAGCCGCCGGCGAGCGTCACCACGTCGCCGGTGTTGAGCCGCAGCAGCGGCCGGGCGTACGCGTTGAGCGGGGTGACGACCAGCTCGCCGGTGCCCTCGACGGCCGGCACCAGCCCGCGCTCGGTGGCCAGCTCGCAGTACGCCGACGACACCAGCAGGTGCTGGTTGCCGGCGGCGCAGGCGGCGGCGAGCGTGCCGGTCTCGGTGCTGCCGTAGCTGCCGTCCAGCGCGGTGGCGCCCCACCAGGCGCCCAACCGGGCCCGCACCGGCGCGGTGTTCACCTCGCCGAGCAGCATCAGGCGGCGCACCGGGGCGCTGAGCGCGGCCAGCAGCCGGCGCTGCTTGGCCAGCCGCGTCCACTGCAGGGCCACGCCGGGCGCCACGAAGACCGTCGTCGGGGCGACGGTGCGCCACAGCTCGGCGAACCGGTCCCAGTCCAGGATTCCGGTGACGAACGGATACGCCCGGGTGTGGGTCACGTCCAGGTAGTCACACACCTGCGCGACGAGGTCGCCGACGGGCACCACGTCGGACGGCAGCATGTTGAGCACCCGCTCGCCGGGGTCGTCGAGCAGTTCCCGCCACGCCTCGGCGACCGCGACGGTGTTCCAGACGACGTCGGCGGCGAGCCGCGGCGTGGGCGTGGGCGCGCCGCTGCTGCCGGTGGTCTCGTAGTAGCGCAGGGCCGCGCCGGGCGGGACCGCGAGGAAATCCGCCGGCCGGGCCTTGAGCGCCGCCCGGGCGGTCACCGGCAGGGCGGCGAACCGGGCGCGGCTGTACGGGCCGAGGCCCGCGTACGCCGGGCTGCCCGCCGCCCGCCGCCAGACCGCGGCCAGCTTGCGTTCGTAGAACGCCGCGCCCGGCTGTTCCGTGGCGCCCGCGGCCAATTCCCCGCGCGCCTCGGTCAGCGCCCGCATGCGTTCCTCGTGGTGCCAGATCATCGAGATTCCTCGCAATCCCACGTCGTGTCCCGGCGGACGTTAACAGCGGCGGATACGGGGCGTCCACGGCGCTTAAGAAAGCGGTCGGCCGGCGGTCGTCCACTTCGGTGGCGCTTAAGCGGTCCTTAACCGGCCGCTGGCATTGTCGCGGTGTCATCCGGATCGGACGGTGAGGCGACATGGTTTCTCGGCGCATCCTCTATCTCTTCCCCGATCGCAGCTCAGAGCTCCTGCGGCGGTACGAAGAGGGCGAGTTCTGGCCGGATTACGCCACCGCGGCGACGCGCGCCGGCCTCGATTTCGCGGTGGCCGCGCCCGACCACCTGGCGATCGCGGACGGGGTCGCGAGGCACCGCGACGACATCCTTTCCCCGGCCCGCGACATCGTCGTCTACGGGGTGCGCACCGGGCCCACCCACCTGCCCGACCTGTGGACCGGCCTGTCCATTGTGCGATGCCTGCAGGCGCTTGGTTTCTGGCTGCCGATCCCGCTGGAAACGGGCATCCTGCTCAATGACAAATACGCGACTCTGCACGCGTTCGCGGATTCCCCGGTGCCGCCGTTGCCCACCGTTCGGCTGACCGCGGACCGCGACGTGCACCGGCTCGGCCACCACCGGCTCGTACCCGACGACTGGTTCCCGGTCTTCGTCAAGCCCACCGCCTGGAGCGGCGGGCAGGGCTGCGTGCCGTGCGACGACCGGGCCTCGCTGGAGGCCGTGCTGGGGTTGGCGGCCGGGAGCGGCACCGGGGTGATCGTGCAGCCCCGGCTGCCAGACGTCGTCGCCGACACCCGGGTCGTCGTTGTCGAGGGCGAGATCGTGGCCATGTTCGACCGGCGGCCGAAGCCCGGCTCCCACGTCGCCAACGTCAGCCGCGGCGGTTCCTTCGCGGCCCGGCAGGAGATCGAACCGGCCGTGCACAAGCTGGCCCGCCTGGTCACCGAGCGGCTGAACCTGGCGTACGTCTGCATCGACCTGCTTCGGACGGCCGACGGCAGTCTCTGGCTGTCCGAATTGGAGGCCGACGGCGCGGTGTCCCGGCTGCTCTGCCCGCCGGAGCGGGTGCACGAGGTGGTGGCGGCCCGGTTCGCCGCCTACGCGCGCCGCCTCGATGGCTGGGCGGCGGCCGGATGACCACGGCCGCCGCGATTCGCTACCTGCGGCGCTCGCTGGGCACCCCGGTGGACGCCCTGCCCGCCCCGCTGGTGCTGGGCCCGGTGACCGGGCGCGCCGCCGCGCGGGCCGCGGCGGGCCTGGACCGGGCCACCTGGGCGGTGCGGCGGCGAACCAGGGCCGCCCACGCCGATCGCCTGACCCGGGCCCTGACCTGGGCCGACCCGCAGGCAGACCACGGCGGCCTGACGGTCACCGTCAAGGACACCATGGACGTCGCCGGGATGCCGACCGGGCTGGGGCACGCCACCCACCGGCACTACCCGGCCTCGACGGCCGACGCCGTCGCCCGGCTGCGCGCGCTGGACCTCGTGGTGGTCGGCAAGGCGTACGCGACGGAACTGAACATCGGACCGCCGGCGCAGGCGCTCAACCCGGCCTTCCCGGACCTGTCGCCGGGCGGGTCCAGCACCGGCTCGGCCGTGTCGGTGGCCGCGGGCATCTGCGACTACGCCGTGGCCACCGACGTCCTCGGGTCGGCCCGCTGGCCGGCGGCGAACTGCGGGATCGCCGGGCTCCGCGTCACCTGGCACCCGGCCCGGCTGGCCGGGGTACTGCCGGTGTCGCCGAGCCAGGACGCCATCGGCCTGATGGCCCGCACGGTCTCCGACCTCCGGCTGCTGTGGCGGCGCGACCCGGTGCCGTACCCCGTGCCGGGCCGGCCCACCGACAGGCCGGTGGTGGCGACGGTGGCGAACGCCGCCTCGGCATCGCCGGCGATGGCCGGGGCGCAGGCCCGGGCGGTCGCGGAGCTGCGGGCCGCCGGCGTGCCGGTCACCGAGGTCGAGCTGCCCGCGGCGGCGTGGGCCGCCCGGGAGCTCGCCTGGGAGCTGTGCGCCGCGGACGTCGCCGAGGTGGCGGCCGAGGTCGCGGACCGGCTCGGCGTCACGCTCTCCGCGCCGGCCCGCGCGTCGCTGCGCGGGCCGGTGGACGCCGCCCGGCGTGGCGAGCTGCGCGCCGCCC
>DASQDS010000557.1:0-3307 GCA_035634075.1 Pilimelia sp.
GACGCGGCCCCGCCCCCGGCCCAGCCGTCACGTCGCGGCCCGGCCCGCAGTGGTGCGGCCGGCCAGGCGCGCGGCGGTGGGGCCGACCAGGGCGCGGCGGCGGCGGAGCGGGACCCGGCCGAGCTAGCGCGGGAGATCTGCCTGCGCCAGCTCGCCGTTCGGCCGCGCACCAGGGCTGAGTTGGCGACCACCCTGCGTCGGCGGGGGATCACGGAGGACGTGGCGGCCGACGTGCTGGACCGCTACGACGACGTGGGCCTGATCGATGACGCCGCGTTCGCGCGCGCCTGGGTCGCCAGCCGCCACCACGGGCGCGGCCTGGCCCGGCGGGCGTTGGCCAACGAGCTGCGCCAGCGCGGCGTCGACGGGGAAACCGCCGGTGCGGCGCTGGACGACCTTGACCCCGACACCGAGGCGGCCACGGCCCGCGCGTTGGTCGACCGCAAGCTACGCGGCCTGGGCCGGGCGGAGCCGGACGCGGCGTTCCGGCGCCTTGTCGGCATGCTGGCCCGCAAGGGGTACCCGCCCGCGGTGGCCATCCGCGTGGTCAAAGACGCGCTGGCCGCGCAGAGTGCGGAGGCGGCCGAGTTCGCGGACGGCATCGACGCCGAGACGCTTGCCGACCTGGAGGCGAACGGTGACGGGTGAGTGCCGGCGGTTGTCGCCGTCGATGGCGGCGCCGGCCCGAGGGAGCGCGACGCCATTTGGCCCGCTTTGCGCCACAGGGTTGGCGAGATCTCGCACCCAGGCTGTAAGTTCCACGCTGGACTAGCGTGTTAATGATCCACCGATGTGGGGGTCGTGCCTGTAACGGGTCCGTCCACGGTGGATTGGGGGCCATACGGGCAACATCACGCCATGATTTTGGGGAGGATCATGCGTATCAATCACCTGGCGCGACGGCACGGCCTGCGGGTTGTCGCCCGCGTCGGTGTCCTGGTCAGCGTGGCTGGCCTGTCGGCCGTCACCGGGGTCGCGGTCGCCGCGGCAACGCCTGCCGTGACCGGTCAAACGGTGACCGCCGAGGTGCCGTCGGTCGAGGAGCCGACGTCGCCCACGCCGCCGCCGCCACCCACCGGCCAGCCGGATCCGACAAACCAGCCGGTGCCGACCGAGTCGCCGGACGACCCGGGCAACAATCCTGGCCCGGGCACGAACCCTGACCCGACCCCCACTCCCAACCCGGGCCCCGGCCAGGGCGGCGGCGGCGGCGATGATGACGACGACAACGACGGCAACAACGGCAACGACGGCAACGACGGCAACGACGATGAGGACAACGGCGGTAGTGGCACTGGCGGTGGTGGCGGTCTGCCCGTCACCGGGGCCGACGCTGCCAGCATCGCCGGCGTCGGGACGCTCCTGGCCGCCGGCGGAGTCGGCCTCGTCGTGCTGACGCGACGGCGCAGGAACGCGTCGACGAACTGACGCCCCGGCATCCGCCGGGCCACGGCGCCTGGGGTCCACTTACGACAGGTGGGCCCCGAACGGGGCGGATCAGCATTGTCGTCACGGTTGCCCGCGGTGCGCCGCGGGCAACCGGGACGACCGGTCGCGGGCAACTGTGTGACCTGCCCCGCGACGCGTCGAGGGACGGGCATGCCGCTGGTAACCTGCCTGCTCGTGAGCGAGGTTCCAGGCGCCGGACAGCGGCCTCCCGACGGGCAGCAGCCCGGTCCCGGTGCGATACCTGGGTCCTGGCCGCAGTCTCCGACAGACGCGGGCGCTGAAGCGGCCGGCCCTATGGCGGGCGGCGAACTACCGCCGCCGATGCGGCCGCCCGCCGCGCAGCCGTGGGCGGCGGCACCGGGTCACGAGCTACCGGCCACCTGGTCGCCCGGGTCCGACCGGCCGACCGATGCCTGGACCAGCCGGGAGGAACCGGTGACCGCACCGTGGACCGGCCCTGTCCCGCACGCCGACCCGCTGCCGGGCGGCCCAGGGCTGCCGCCGGCGTCGGCCGGCGCGGACCTTCTGTTTCCCGATCAGGCACCGTCCTGGCAGCCGCGGATCACCCCGTCCCCGCCGCCCCAGCGCGGCAAGCTGCTGCTGTTCCTCTTCGTGGGCGCCCTCGCCGGTCTGTTGATTTTCGGCCCGGCGGGCTTCTTCGCCGGCAGGTGGAGTGCCGCCGAGCCGGCCGCCACGGCGACGCCCACTCCGTCGCCGACGGCGTCCGCGTCGATGCCGCCGCACGAGGCGGCGCAACTGGCGGTCAACCGAGGGCTGTTTGGCGGCCAGCTCAGCGCATTCGCGGAGCCCTGGCTGCCGTTCGTGGGGGACTGCGTCAAGGACACCCCCCGGGCCACCAGCGGCGAGCAGGCGCGGGTGGTTTGCGAGTACGGCAACGTCAACGTGTACTTCATCGAGTACCGGTCGCTCGGCGACCGGGAGAAGGCGCGGTTCCGCAATCTTGCGCAGAACGTGGACGCCCGCACCTTGACGCCCGGCGTCGGGTCCGGCGGTGAGCGGGCCGCGCCGTCCGAACGCACCACCGGCACCTACATCGAGTACGCGTACGCCCTGAAGCAAGGCGCGACGACGAGGACGGTGGCCGGGATCTGGTGGGACGACAAGACCAAGCCGGTGGGCGGTTACCTGTTGGGCTACTGGCGGGAGAATCTGGTGCAGAGCTGGGAGCCGCTGCGGGACGTCTGGCAGCGACACGCCTGACCTGCGGTTGTCCGCGGGCCGCCCGGTGGAACCGGACAAGGTGAGCGGCATGTGCGCAATTAGGCGAAGTACGTCCGGGCTGTGCCCGATCATGAGTCCTTGACCGATGCGCCCTTCGGCACCTAGCCTCGCCTTACTAGGGAGCACGTCCGACCACAGCGGGCTAACCGCACAACATAGATCGCGTAACAGTACGGCATCAATTTTGAACGGGCACAGTGCCTTGATGCTCCGCACCGGTGTGGCCGCACCGGTGCCGGCCCGACATACCCTCGGCCATCGCCGGTTCGCCCGACGGTGACCGGGCGGTGGGCCGTACCCTCCGGCCAGCGCCCCGGTCGGGCGTCTCCGCAACCGCACGGGCGGTCCGTGGGTGCCACCCACGGGCGGCAGACGGTGGAGGGAGCGGTCATGACCGGGCTGGAATGGGCACTGCTCAGCGCGATCACCGTGCTGGCCGTGCTCGTGCTCGGCGGCCTGCTTCTCGGCGCCCGCACGCTGCGCCGCATCGGTGCACCCCCGGGCACCGGGCCGGTCGCCGCGGCCGATCCCGCCGTCGCCGCCGAGACGGACCGGCAGGAGCAGTCCCTGGCCGCGCTGCGCACCGCCGCGGTGGATGCGGCCGCCGCGGTCGAGG
>DASQDS010000558.1:0-22672 GCA_035634075.1 Pilimelia sp.
CGCGGCGGGGGCGGCGGGGCGGCCGCCGCGCGCAGCAGCGCCGCCAGTCCCCTTGGTGCGTGACCTGCTGGCCGCGACGGCTGGCCGGAGCGGGTATTTCGGCTGCTTCGGGCTGCACGAGTGGGCGATGGTCTACCGGCAGGACCCAGCCGAGCTGCGGCACCCGGGCTGGGCCGGGACCACCGGGCGGTGCCCGGCGGCGCAGCGCTGGACGTCGGCGCGCTGCTGGCCCGCCGCGGCGAGCTCGTCGGCTGGGTGCGCGAGCTGCTCGCCCGGACCGCCGGCCGCCCGGCGCACCTGGGCTGCTTCGGGATGCACGAGTGGGCGTTGGTCTACCGGCAGACGCCCGACGAGGTCCGCCACAACGCCTGGCCGCTGCGGCTGGGCCCGGCCGGCACGGCCGCGGTGGTGGAGCAGACGAGGGTACGGTGCAGCCACTTCGACGCGTACCGCTTCTTCACCGCGCCGGCCCGCCCGCTCAACCTGTTGCTGCCCACCCGCGAGCGCCAGCCGGAGCTGGAGCAGCCGGGTTGCCTGCACGCGAACATGGACCTCTACAAGTGGGCGTACAAGCTCAGCCCGCTGGTGCCGGCCGAGCTGGTGGCGGACTGCTTCGCGCTGGCCCGGGAGATCCGCGCGCTGGACATGCGGGCCAGCCCCTACGACCTCGCCGCCCTGGGCTACCCGCCGGTGCGGGTCGAGACAGCCGAGGGCAGGCAGGAGTACGCGGCCGCGCAGCGCGCGTTCGCCGAGCGCGCCGCGCCGCTGCGCGCCCGGCTGCTCGCTGCGTTGCCCGTGACCGTTCCCGCGCCCGACTGAGCGGCGGGCCCGGCTGACACCGGGCCTGGCTGAGCGACGGGTCAGCCGTCCGAGCGGCCGTCCGAGCGCCGGTTCTTCTTCAGCTGGGAGCGGTGGCGCTTGGCCTCCAGGCGGCGCCGATGCGCGCCCTTGCTCGGCTTGGTGGGCCGGCGCGGCGGGGGCGGCGGGGCGGCCGCCGCGCGCAGCAGCGCCGCCAGCCGGTCCCGCGCCGCCTCGCGGTTGGCCAGCTGCGCCCGGTGCTCACTCGCCGCGATGGTCAGCACGCCGTCGACCAGCCGCCCGGCGAGGCGGTCCAGCAGCCGGGGCCGCAGCTGGTCGGGTACGGCGTGCGAGCGGGCGACGTCGAAGGACAGCTCGACGCGCGAGTCCGCGGTGTTGACGCCCTGACCGCCCGGGCCGGAGCTGCGGGAGAACCGCTCGTGCAGCTCCCCCGCCGGGATCACGAGGCGATCCGTCACACGCAGGTCCTCCGCCATGGGCCCCAGGATGCCCGGCCCGCCCGGCGGGCGCGCGGGCGGGTCGGCGGTTGGTCCCGGACCGCCATGGGTACGCAGGCGGGCATGACCGAGCCCACCAGCGACCAGCCCACCAGCGACCAGCCCAGCAGCGACCAGCCCAGCAGCGAGCAGCCCACCAACGACCAGCCCAGCGGCAGCCAGCCCGTCGGCGACGAGCCGGCCACGGACCGCGTCGGCCGCCGCGCCGCCCACCTGCTCCCGGAGGAGCGGTCGGCCGGGGACAGCGCGGACCCGCGCGTGCAGGCCGAGATCATCCTCGCGGAGTCGGACATCCGTACGGCCGATCAGGACGCCGGCCCGGACTCGTTCGTGGAGCACCGCACGTCCGACCAGGCCGCCGACCTGTGACGGGCACCGCCGGAACCGGGCGGGTTTCGGGCGGTGCCGCGCGGGTCGTGTGAAGATCTGGCGCAACCCGGACCAGGCGCGGCCGGGCACGGCTACCGTCCCAGGCGTGTCAGATGTGCGGGTCTTGCCGACGAGGAGGACCGCCACCGCCTGCTGGCTGCTGCTGGCGCCGGGGGTGGCGTGGGCGGTCGTGCGGGTGGCGGGGCTGGAACGGGGTCCGCTGGTGCAGCTCCTCGCGTTCACCCCGTACGTCGCCGCCTGGTCGGTGCTGCCCCCGGTGGTGGCGCTGTTCGCGCGGCGCTGGCGTGCCGCGGCCGTCGCCGGTGCGGCGGCCGTGGCCCTGCTGGGTTGCGTGGTGCCCCGCGTGCACACCGACCCGGACCCGGGGCCGCGCACCGGATCCCCGCTGCGGGTGCTCACCGCGAACCTGCTCGGTGGCGGGGTGGCCGCCGGCGCGCTTGTCGACCTGGTCCGCCGGGAGCGGGTGGACGCGCTGGCGCTGCAGGAGTTCACCCCCGAGATGGGCGCCGAGCTGCGGGGGCGCGGGCTGGCGCGGGACCTGCCGTTCGCGGTGACCGGCAAGGATTCCGCCCTCTACAGCCGGCACCCGCTGCGCGACACCGGCGTGCGCGAGAACCCGGGCCCGTTCCAGCAGGCGTACGGCACGGTGGAGCGCCCCGGGGCCGCGCCGGTGTACGTCGAGTCGGTGCACCCGATGTCGCCGTACGCCGTCTCGGTGCTCAGCGACTGGCGGGCGGACCTGGCGGCGCAGACGCCGGCCGACCCGGGCGGCCAGGTGCGCGTGCTGGCCGGCGACTTCAACGCGACGCTGGACCACGCGCCGCTGCGCCGGTTGCTGCGCACCGGTTACCGGGACGCCGCCGCCACCGTGGGCGCTGGGCTGGCCGGCACCTGGGGCCCCTACGACGGGGACCCCATCCCGCCGGTCACGATCGACCACGTGCTCGTGGACCGGCGGGTCGGGGTGCGTGCGGTGCGGGTGTATCCGCTGCCCGGCGGGGACCACCGGGCGGTGCTCGCCGAGCTGGTGCTGCCCGGCCCGCAGTCCTGAGCCGCGGCTCACGGCTGAGCCGTGACTTTGGACTGACCAGCAGCTCAGGACCGGCTGGGGGTCAGGCCGCCGTGCGGGTGTGGTCCAGGCCGTAGGTGAGCGCGTCGACCAGCGCGTGCCAGCTCGCCTCGACGACGTTCTCGTGCACGCCCACGGTCGTCCAGTCCCGGCCCGCGCCGTCGACGGTCTCCACCAGCACCCGGGTGACGGCCCCGGTGCCGTGGCTGCCCTCGAGGATGCGCACCTTGTAATCGGCCAGCTCGAACGCCGCCAGCTCCGGGTAGTGCCGCGCCAGCGCCACCCGCAGCGCCTCGTCCAGCGCGTTCACCGGCCCGTTGCCCTCGGCGGTGGCGATGACGCGCTCACCGCGTACCCGGACCTTGACCGTGGCCTCCGACACCACCGCGCCGTCCTCGCGGTGCTCGACCTGCACGCGGTAGGACTCCAGCGCGAACGGGCGGGCGGCGCCCTCCCCCGGCAGCTCGCCGCGCACCAGCAGCTCGAACGATGCGTCCGCCGCCTCGAAGGACCAGCCGCCCGCCTCCAGCTCCTTGACCCGGCTGGTGACCCGCGCCAACGCCTCCGGATGGCCGGCCAGGTCCAGCCCGAGCTCGCGGCTCTTGAGCTCGATGCTGGCCCGGCCGGCCATCTCCGTCACCAGGATCCGCATGTCGTTGCCGACGGTGGCCGGTTCCACGTGGTTGTAGAGCGCCGGGTCCACCTTGATCGCGCTCGCGTGCAGCCCCGCCTTGTGGGCGAAGGCGGCGGCCCCGACGTAGGCCTGGTGGGTGTCGGGGGCGATGTTGGCGATCTCGGCGATCGCGTGCGAGACGCGATTCGCCGACTCCAGGCACCCCTCCGGTAGGACGGGCAGCCCGAGCTTGAGCTGGAGGTTGGCCACCACCGCGAACAGGTCGGCGTTGCCGGGCCGCTCGCCGTAGCCGTTGGCGGTGCACTGGAAGTGCCGGACGCCGGCCTCCACCGCGGCGATGGTGTTCGCCACCGCGCACGAGGTGTCGTTCTGGCAGTGGATGCCGAGCCGCTCCGGGCCGATGCCGAGGCGGCCGACCAGCTCGCCGATCGCCGCCGTGACCCGGGACGGCAGCATGCCGCCGTTGGTGTCGCACATGACCACGACCTCCGCACCGGCCGCCAGCGCCACGCCGACGACCTCGGCGGTGTACGCGGGATCGAAGCGGTAGCCGTCGAAGAAGTGCTCGCAGTCGAGGAAGACCCGGCGGCCGTGCGCCCGGAAGAACTCCACGGAGTCGCGGACCATCGCCAGGTTCTCCGCCGGCGTGGTGCGCAGCGCCCGCTCGACGTGCCGGACGTCGGACTTGGCCACCAGGCAGACGGCCGGCGTCTCGGCGTCCAGCAGCGCCCGGATCTGCTTGTCCGCCTCGACGTTGGTGCCGGCCTTGCGGGTGGCGCCGAACGCGACCAGGACGGCGTTGCGCAGCGTCAGTTCCGCGCGCGCCCGGCGGAAGAACTCGGTGTCCTTGGGCATTGCGCCCGGCCAGCCGCCCTCGATGAAGCCGACCCCGAACTCGTCCAGCAGCCGCGCGACCGCCAGCTTGTCGGCGACCGAGTAGCTGAGACCCTCGCGCTGGGCGCCGTCGCGCAGGGTCGTGTCGTACACCTGGAATGTCATGGGGTCGTCCTCTCTAACACAACAAAAAGACCCCCCGCGGGATGCGGGAGGTCTGCGCGCTCGGCGTGAGGGGAGCCGGCGCGCTAGGTGCCAATAATGAGCACGAGGTACGTCACGCCCGCAGTATGCCACCACGCCCCCGCGGTTGGGAAGCGAATCCCCCACCGCCTCGATCTCCGTGATGCCCGCCGCAGCGCCGGACCGCCCGCCGCCGCTACGGTGGGACCCGTGGAAACCCGCGCGCTGGAGTTCTCGGCCACCTTCAACTTCCGCGACCTCGGCGGCTACCCGGGCCTCGACGGTCGCCCGGTGCGCTGGCGGCGGCTGTTCCGCTCCGACTCGCTGCACCGGTTGTCGGCGGCCGACCGGGAGGCGTTCGGGGCCCTCGGGGTGCGCACGGTGGTGGACCTCCGCCGCCCCCGCGAGGTGACCCGCGACGGCCGGGTGCACCCGTTCGACGGCCTGGCGTACCACCACATCCACCCCGAGCACGCCGAGTGGACGCACAGCGAGGTCGGCGACGACGACGCGCTGGCCCGCTGGCTGGCCGACCGCTACCTCGACCTCGCCCGCGACGGGGTGGCCGGGATCGGCCGGGCGCTGGCGGTCGTCGCCGACGAGCGGGCCGCCCCGGTGGTGGTGCACTGCGTGGCCGGCAAGGACCGCACCGGCGTGGTCTGCGCCCTGACGCTCGCCCTGCTCGGGGTGTCCGACGACGACATCGCCGCGGACTATGCGCTGAGCACCGCGGCGTCGGCGCGGTTCAGCGCCTGGCTGCGCTCGGCGTACCCGGACGACGGCGAGCTGCCGGCGCCGTTCCTGGCCTCACCCGCCCAGACGATGCGGCTGTTCCTGGCGGACCTGCGGTCGCGGCACGGCTCGATCGACGAGTACGCGCGCGCCGCCGGCATCACCACGGCCCAGGTCGACGCCATGCGCACCCACCTGCTCGTCGGCTGAGCCGGCGTCAGAGGACGCGGTGGACCCAGCCGAACGGGTCGGCGGCGCGGCCGCGCTGGATGTCCACCAGCTCCCGGCGCAGTGCCATCGTGACGTCGCCCGGCCCGCCGTCGCCCAGCACGAACTCCCCGTCGGGGCTCCGGACGGCGCTGATCGGCGTGACGACCGCGGCCGTGCCGCAGGCGAACGCCTCGCGCACCCGCCCGCTGGTCGCCTCCGCGCGCCAGTCCGCGAGCTCCACCGGCCGCTCCACGACCGGGCGGCCGGCCCGGTCGGCGAGCGCGATGACCGACTCGCGGGTGATGCCCGGCAGGATCGACCCGGTCAGCGGCGGCGTCACGAGCGTGCCGTCGTCGTACACCAGGAAGACGTTCATCCCGCCCAGCTCGTCCACGTAGCGGCGCTCCACCGCGTCGAGGAAGACGACCTGGTCGCAGCCGTGCTCCATCGCCTCCGCCTGGGCCGACAGCGAGGCCGCGTAGTTGCCGCCGCACTTGGCGGCGCCCGTGCCGCCCGGCGCCGCCCGGGTGAACTCCTGCGACACCCACAGCGTCACCGGCTGGATGCCGCCGGAGAAGTACGCCCCCACGGGGGAGGCGATCAGCACGTACAGGTACTCGCGGGCCGGGCGCACACCGAGGAAGACCTCGCTGGCGTACGCGAACGGGCGCAGGTACAGGCTCGCCTCGTCGGCCGACGGGATCCACTGCCGATCGATGCGGATCAGCTCCGCCAGCGAGTCCAGGAAGGCCTGCTCGGGCAGCTGCGGCATCGCCATCCGCCGGGCGGAGGCGTTGAACCGGCGGGCGTTGGCGTCCGGCCGGAACAGGGTCACGCCGCCGTCGGCCGCCGGGTACGCCTTGAGGCCCTCGAAGATCTCCTGGGCATAGTGCAGGACGGCGGTCGCCGGGTCCATCGGGATGGGCGCGCGCGCCTCCACCCGGGCGTCGTACCAGCCCTTGCCCTCCGCGTACCGGATCGTGACCATGTGGTCGGTGAAGACCCGGCCGAAGCCGGGGTCGGCCAGCAGCGCGGCCCGCTCGGCGGCGGATACGGCCGCCGGGTGCGGACGGATCTCGAACTCGAGGGTGTCACCACCGCTCATCTCGACTGACCTCCTCGGGTCCCGTGGCTCGCCGCCGGTGTGCTGACAAACCTTAGCCGAACGGTCGTTCACACGACAGCGGCTCGAGCGGTGCCGGCGGTGTCGGCAGGGCCGGCGGTGTCGGCAGGGCCGGCGGTGCCGGCGGTGCGCGCGGCGCTCAGGAGACGGCGGCGGCGAGCCGGTCGCCGACCTCGTCCGTGCGGACGCTGGCGCCCGCCACGCGCCCGGCCAGCTCCGCCGCCACGGCGGCCTCCACGCGGGCCGCCTGCTGCGGGTGGCCGAGGTGCTCCAGCAGCAGGGCCACCGACAGGACAGCGGCGGCCGGGTCCGCCACGCCCCGACCGGCGATGTCCGGGGCGGAGCCGTGCACCGGCTCGAACATCGACGGGTGCGCCCGCTCGGGGTTGATGGAACCGCTGGCAGCCAGCCCGATGCCGCCCGTCACGGCGGCGGCGATGTCGGTGAGGATGTCGCCGAAGAGGTTGTCGGTGACCACCACGTCGTACCGCTGCGGCTGGGTGACCAGGAACATGGCGGCGGCGTCGACGTGCTGGTACTCCGTGGCGATGTCCGGGTGCTCGGCGGCGACGGCCGCGAAGGTGCGCGACCAGAGCGAGCCGGCGTGGGTGAGCACGTTGGTCTTGTGGACCAGCGTCACCGTGCGCCGGCTGCGGCGGCCCGCGCGGGCGAACGCGTCGCGGATGACCCGCTCGACGCCGTGCCGGGTGTTCAGGCTCTCCTCGGTGGCGATCTCGGCAGGGGTGCCCCGGTGCAGCGCGCCGCCGGCGCCGGCGTACAGGCCCTCGGTGCCTTCCCGCACGACCACCAGGTCGATCTCGCCGGGCTTGACCGACCCGAGCGGGCCGACGGTGCCGGGCCAGAGGCGGGATGGGCGCAGGTTGACGTACTGGTCGAACTCGAAGCGCAGCCGGAGCAGGAGGCCGCGCTCCAGCACGCCGGGCGGGACGGTCGGGTCGCCGACGGCCCCGAGCAGGATCGCGTCGTGTCCGGCCAGCTCCGCCAGCACCGTGTCCGGCAGGACCTCGCCGGTGCGGTGGTAGCGCGCCGCGCCCAGGTCGTACTCGGTGGCCTCGACCCCGGGCAGCACGGCGTCGAGCACCTTGCGCGCCTGCCCGACGACCTCCGGCCCGATGCCGTCGCCGGCCACCACCGCGATCCGTGCCACCGCCACGTCGATCCTCCCGTCACGGAACGTTCCTGAGATTACGGAACGTTAGGCCATCGTCCCGCGTGCCGGTACGGCGGTCCCACCATCCGGGTGGGCGGACGGCGCACCGCCCGCCGCGAGTTCTCAGCAAACTCATAGCCGCCGGCCATGTGACATCCAACCGGCCCACCTAGCGTGTCTATTGATCGACCGGGGTGCCGAGCAGGGGAGCTGCCGTGACGACGACGAGCACGATCACCGCGACGACCGCCGCGCCCCCGGCGACCGCCGCGACCCCGCGGCGTGCGGCGCCCGTGTGGCACGACGTCCGGCTGAGCACGGCGACGTTCCGGCTCTGCCTGATCCCGCCGGCCGCGTTCAGCCGGCGCCGGATCAGCGAGGCGCTGGCCGACGCCGTCGCCGAGTTGCGCGCGATGGACACGGCGTTCAGCCCGCTGCGCAGGGACAGCCTGGTGTCGCGGGTGCGGCGCGGGGAGCTGGCGCCGGAGACGTACGCCCCGCTGGCCGAGCTGGTCCGCCGCTGCGCGGCCATGCGGGCGGCCACCGACGGCTGGTTCGACGCCTGGGCCGTGCCGGGCGGGTTCGACCCGAGCGGGCTGCTCAAGGGCTGGGCGGTGGAGCGCGCGGCGGCCCGGCTGCGGGTGGCCGGGATCGCCGACTTGGCAGTCACCGCCGGGTCCGACGTGCTGGTGCGGGGCCGCGGTCCCGGCGGCGGCCCGTGGCGGGTCGGGTTGCGGCACCCGCAGCGCCCGCGCGAGGTGGTGACCGTGCTCGCGCTGACCGACGGGGCCGTCGCGACGACCGGCGCCGGCCGGCGCGGGCACATCGTCGACCCGCACACCGGGGCGGCCGCCGACGAGCTGGCGGTGGCCACGGTGACCGGCCCGGACCTGTCGGTCGCGGACGCCTACGCCACCGCCCTGTACGCCGCGGGCCCGGCGGGGCTCGACTGGTTCCCGACCGACGACGGCTACCACGCCGTGGTCACCGCGCCGGCCGCCGGCGCCACACCGTCTTTGCCGCGACCCGTCTCGATCATCCAGTAGTGGTGGGGCCACGAATGGGCTGAGTGGTTCTCTCCGGGACCCGCTGCTGGCTGACCGGACGAGGGGGTGGATGGGGTAAGAGGGCGGCCCCCGTGATCTCGGCATGATCACGGGGGCCGCTCACGACAACGCAGACGACCCCGGCGCGCGTCACCCGAAGACACGCCCGAGGACTCACTGCGTAACCGGTTCGATACGCTAGCGATCCGACACGGGCGAGCGCAAGGTGCCGCGTGTCGGTCAGTCCTCGCGCAGATCCACCACACTGGCGGCGGTCGCGCCGATCGCGGACGCCGCGGCGGCCAGCTGCTCCGGCGACACGTTGGAGTCGACGGTCAGCGTCATCAGCGCCTCGCCCCCGGCCTCCCGGCGGGCGACCTGCATGGCCGCGATGTTCACGCCCGCCTCTCCCAGTATCGAGCCGACGGTGCCCACCACGCCCGGCCGGTCGGAATACCGGAAGAACAGCAGGATCCCCTCGGCGGCCAGCTCCAGGTCGAACCCGTCGAGGTGGGTCAGCTTGTACGCGTCCCGGCCGCCGCCGCTGACCACCGTGCCGGACACCGACAGCGCCCGGCCGTCCGGCAGCGCGCCGTGCACCGTCACCACGGTCGGCTCCCCCACGAGGTGGTCGCCCGTGCTCAGCTCCACCTCGACGCCGCGGTTGGCGGCCAGCATCGGCGCGTTGACGTACGTCACCTGCTCCTCCACCACCGCCGTGAACAGGCCCTTGGTGACGGCCAGCCGGAGCACCGTGACGTCGTTGGCGACGGCGTCGCCCCGCACCTCCACGGTCACGCTGGCGGCCACCCCGCCGGCCACCGCGGTGAAGACCTTGCCCAGCCGCTCGGCCAACGGCAGCAGCGGCCGCACGTCCTCGGCGACCACGCCGCCGGCCTGGACGTTCACCGCGTCCGGCACGAACTCGCCCTGCAGCGCCAGCTTCACGCTGCGGGCCACCGCCAGCCCGGCCTTGTCCTGCGCCTCGTGGGTGGACGCGCCGAGGTGCGGCGTCGCCACCACGTTGTCGAACGCGAACAGCGGCGAGGCGGTGCACGGCTCCTTCGCGTACACGTCGATGCCGGCGCCGCCGACCCGGCCCTCCGCGATGGCGTCCGCCAGGGCCTGCTCGTCGACCAGGCCGCCACGGGCCGCGTTGACGATCCGCACGCCCGGCTTGACGAGCGCGAGTTCCTTGGCGCCGATCAGCCCGACCGTCTCCGGGGTCTTCGGCAGGTGGATCGAGATGAAGTCGCTCTCCCGCAGCAGCTCCTCCAGGCCCACCAGCCGGACCCCGAGCTGCGCGGCGCGCGCCGGCTGCACGTAGGGGTCGTACGCGATCAGCCGGGTGCCGAAGGCCGCGATCCGCTGCGCGAACAGCACACCGATGCGGCCGAGGCCGACGACGCCCACCGTCTTGCCCTGGACCTCCACGCCGGTGTACTTCGACCGCTTCCACTCCCCCGCCTTCAACGCCGCGCTGGCGCTGGCGGTGTTGCGGGCGACGGCCAGCAGCAGGGCCACGGCCTGCTCCGCGGCGGAAACGATGTTGGAGGTGGGCGCGTTCACGACCATGACGCCGCGGGCGGTGGCGGCTGGCACCTCGACGTTGTCGAGGCCCACCCCGGCGCGCGCGATGACCCTGAGCCGGGGGGCCGCCGCGACGGCCTCGGCGTCGATCTGCGTGGCGCTGCGGACGAGGACCGCGTGGGCATCGGCCAGGGCGGCGAGCAGGGCCGGCCGGTCCGTTCCGTCGACGTGGCGGACCTCGAAATCCTCGGCCAGCACGTCGATGGCGGCGGGCGCGAGCTCTTCGGCGATGAGTACGACGGGAGTCATCTGACCTCTGGGTTTCTGCGTGGCGACGGTCGGCGCCTGGGCGGGCTCGGACCGGGCTGGGGTCGCCGGAGCCGAGCTGCGGCGCTGCTCTGCGCCTGGAGCGGCCGGCGTGCGGGAGCGAGGGCGTGTTTCAGCAGCCCCGGCCCGACCGAGGCTGGTGGAACAGGCCCTACGCCTGCGATGGTAGGCGTAGCGCAGCGACGGGTCGCTGTCAGCAGCCAGTGAGCGCCCTCACACCGCGCCCGGGCACCCGTCCGGGTGACGCGCATCGGCGACCGCTAGTCACGCCGGGGTGAGCCGCTCACCGGCGATCGGGGACTCCACCGAGACGCCGACCGGCAGCTGCCGCTCCACCCGGCGGAACGTGCCGGCCTCGGCGCTCAGCGCGTCCAGCAGCAGGTCGAGCGCCAGCGTCCCCACGGGTGGGTAGACGCGCTCGCGCGGCGGCTCGGCACCCGCCGCCAGCGCACCCTCGGCGACCAGGAACTCCTCGATCGCGCCGCGGACGCCGGGCAGCGCGACCGGCGAGTGGTAGATGGCGTTCAGCGCCTGCATCCGCATCCCGTGCACGTGCTCCTCGCCCTTGTCCTCGTGGAAGTGCGGGTTGCGGGTCTCGATCTGCAGCACCGGCACGGAGGCGGCCATCAGCGCCGGCGGCGGCGCCCCCAGCACGCCGCCGAACTGCTCGAACAGGTCCACGTAATGGAACGGCTCCACCGCGAAGCCGCCGGCGAGCCGCAGCCGCAGCCCGAGGTCGAGGGTGACGGCGTGCTCCCCCGCGTTGCCGGTGGTGATGACCTCCGTGCCGAAGCCGGAGTAGTCGGCGACCAGGCGGTTGAGGAAGCGGTTGGTCACCTCGGAGGAGCGGCCGCGCCGGCTGAAGAACAGCCGGCCGTCGAGCAGCTTGGGCTTGGAGTGCCAGGAGATCCGCACCATCGCGTACGGGCTTTCCGCCAGGTGCAGGCCGGCCGCGTACGCCTTGACGTACTCGTTGACCGCGCCGGGCACGTAGTTGTCGGCGTCCACGTACCCCACGTGCCGCCGCCCGGTGAGCGCGGCCAGGGCCATCCCGATCAGCATGGCCTCGCCCTTGCCGTGCCGGACGAGCCCGTCGTCGCCGATGATCTCCGGCAGGCCGGCGGCCTTGAACGCGGCGGCGAGGCCCGGGTCGCGTTGGTGAATGGTGAGCGCGGGCCGCTCGGCGAACCGGCAGAACTGCTCGACGGTCTGCGCCTCGATCCCGTACCGATCCACCGGCTCCCGCGAGCTGTTTGACACGAGCACTATCAAACAGTCGTGCGGAATGCCGCACAGCACGCCTTCAATTACCCTACGTGTCTCATTCATGCAGGGAATGACGATCACCATTTCGCGCTCCACGGCGCGAATCGCGTCCTGCCCGACGACGGCGCTGGCGAGCCCCGCCCGCCCCGGATCGGCCGCGGCGACGCCGGCATCCAGCTCGACCACCCGGGCCAGCTCGTGGATCCGGACGCCCCCGAAACGCTCGCTGCGAGGTGGTCGCTCCAAACGCATGCCGCGAGATTACCCGAGTACCGCAATAACCGGCGGTTACCGCCTGGTATTGCCGGCCCCGCACCGTGCCATGCGCAATTGGACGGCGCCCGGCAATGTTCCGGTAACCAATTCGGCCGGCCGAGTCGTAACGCCCGGCCGGCCAAAAAGGTTGTCAACTCAATCGCACTCCGCAAACGATCACCGCGGAGCGGATCACCGCGGAGCGGCTCACGCCGTGTCGGTCAGCGGGCGGTCCACCCAGCTCATCATGCCGCGCAGCTTGCGGCCGGTCTCCTCGATCGGGTGCTGGGCGCCCTGCTCCCGAAGCTTGGCGAAGTTCGGCCGGCCGGCGTCGTCCTCGGCGACCCACTCCCGGGCGAACTCGCCGCTCTGGATCTCCGAGAGGATCTTGCGCATCTCGTTCTTGACCCGTTCGTCGATGACCCGGGGCCCGCGCGTCACGTCGCCGTACTCGGCGGTGTCCGAGACGCTGTAGCGCATCCGCGCGATGCCGCCCTCATACATCAGGTCGACGATCAGCTTGAGCTCGTGCAGGCACTCGAAGTAGGCGATCTCCGGCGCGTAGCCGGCCTCGGTCAGCACCTCGAAACCCGTCTGCACCAGCGCGGACGCGCCGCCGCAGAGCACCGCCTGCTCACCGAACAGGTCGGTCTCGGTCTCCTCCTTGAACGTGGTGCGGATGACGCCGGCCCGGGTGCCGCCGATGCCCTTCGCGTACGCCAGCGCCAGCGGGAACGCCTGCCCGCTCGCGTCCTGCTCCACCGCGACCAGGCAGGGCACGCCCTTGCCGTCGGAGTACTGGCGGCGGACCAGGTGGCCCGGGCCCTTCGGCGCGACCATCGCCACGTCGACGTTGGCCGGGGGCTCGATCAGCCCGTACCGGATGTTGAGCCCGTGGCCGAAGAACAGCGCCTTGCCGGCGGTCAGCGAGGGCGCGATGGCCTCCGCGTAGATGGACCGCTGCGCGGTGTCCGGGGCCAGCAGCATGATCACATCCGCCTCGGCGCTGACCTGCGCCGGCGTGCCGACCGGCAGCCCCTGCTCCTGCACCTTGGGCCGGCTCTTCGAGCCCTCCGGCAGGCCGACCCGGACGTCGACGCCCGAGTCCCGCAGCGACAGGGCGTGCGCGTGGCCCTGGCTGCCGTACCCGATAACCGCGACCTTGCGCCCGGCGAGCACGGACAGGTCGGCGTCGTCGTCGTAGAACACCTCAGCGGACATTGCTTTCCTTCTCTGTTACGCGGCGCGCAGCGCCGGGCCGGTGGTGATGGAGCGGGAGCCGCGGCCGATGGCCACGAGCCCGGACTGCACCATCTCCTTGATTCCGAACGGTTCCAGGTCGCGCAGCAGCGCGTCCAGCTTGTCAGCCGTGCCGGTCGCCTCGATCGTGAGCGTGTCCGCGGCGACATCGACGATCCGGGCGCGGAACAGGTTCGCCGTCTCCAGCACCTGCGAACGCACCGTGCGGTCGGCGCGCACCTTGACCAGCAGCAGCTCCCGCTGCACGGACACCGCCTGGTCCAGCTCGACGATCTTCAGGACGTTCACCAGCTTGTTGAGCTGCTTGGTGACCTGCTCCAGCGGGGACGAGGCGGCGTTGACCACGATCGTGATCCGGGAGACGTCCGCGTTCTCGGTCTCCCCGACCGCCAGCGAGTCGATGTTGAAGCCACGCCGGGAGAACAGCCCCGCCACCCGGGCGAGGACGCCCGGCTTGTTCTCCACCAGCACCGACAGGGTGTGCTTGGTCATCGTGGGCGATCCTTACAGGTCGTCGTCGTCGAAGGCGGGGCGGACGCCCCGGGCGAACATGATCTCGTCGTTGCTGGTGCCGGCGGCGACCATCGGCCACACCATGGCGTCCTTGCCGACCACGAAGTCGACCACCACGGGGGCGTCGTTGATCGCCATGGCCGCCTCGATGGTGGCGTCCACGTCCGCCGCGTTCTCGCACCGCAGCCCGACGCAGCCGAGCGCCTCCGCGAGCTTCACGAAATCCGGGATCCGGTGCTTGTGGGTGCCCAGCTCGGTGTTCGAGTAGCGCTCCCCGTAGAACAGGGTCTGCCACTGGCGGACCATCCCGAGGTTACCGTTGTTGATCACGGCGATCTTGACCGGGATGCCCTCCAGGGCGCAGGTGGCCAGCTCCTGGTTGGTCATCTGGAAGCAGCCGTCGCCGTCGATCGCCCACACGGTGGTGCCGGGCTTGCCGACCTTGGCGCCCATGGCCGCCGGGACCGCGTAGCCCATCGTGCCGAGGCCGCCCGAATTCAGCCAGGTCGCCGGGTTTTCGTATGAGATGAACTGCGACGCCCACATCTGGTGCTGGCCGACGCCGGCGACGTAGATCGCGTCGGGGCCGACGAGCTCGCCCAGCCGCTTGATCACGTACTGCGGGGCGAGCGTCCCGTCCGTCGGCTCCTCGTAACCCAGCGGGTAGCGCTCGCGCAGGTCGTCCAGCTGCGCCCACCAGTCCGCCTGGTCCGCCCGCCGGCCGGCGGCGTGCTCGGTCGCCACCGCGCCCAGGAGCTCGTCGATGACGTGCCGGGCGTCGCCGACGATCGGCACGTCGGCCGCGCGGTTCTTGCCGATCTCCGCCGGGTCGATGTCGGCGTGCACGATCGTGGCGCCGGGGGCGAACGAGTCGAGCTTGCCGGTCACCCGGTCGTCGAACCGGGCGCCCAGCGCCACGATCAGATCCGCCTTCTGGAGGCCGTACACCGCCGCGACGGTGCCGTGCATGCCGGGCATGCCCAGGTGCTGCGGGTGCGAGTCGGGGAAGGCGCCGCGGGCCATCAGCGTGGTCACGACCGGGATGCCGGTCAGCTCCGCCAGCCGGCGCAGGCCCTCGGTGGCGCCGGCCTTCAGCACCCCACCGCCGACGTAGAGCACCGGGCGGCGGGCGCCGGTCATCAGCCGGGCCGCCTCGCGGATCTGCTTGCCGTGCGGGTGCAGGGTCGGCCGGTAGCCGGGCAGGTCGAGCGTCGGCGGCCAGCTGAACGTCGTCTTCGCCTGGAGCACGTCCTTGGGGATGTCGACCAGCACCGGTCCGGGGCGGCCCGTGCCGGCGAGGTGGAACGCCTCGGCCAGCACCCGGGGGATCTCCTCGGCGGTCTGGACGAGGTAGTTGTGCTTGGTGACCGGCAGGGTGATGCCCTGGATGTCGGCCTCCTGGAAGGCGTCCGTGCCGATCGCGGAGCTGGGCACCTGGCCGGTGATCGCGACGATCGGCACCGAGTCCATGTACGCGTCGGCGATCGGCGTCACCAGGTTCGTCGCGCCCGGCCCGGAGGTGGCGATGCACACGCCGACCTTGCCGGTGGCCTGCGCGTACCCCGTGGCGGCGTGGCCCGCGCCCTGCTCGTGGCGGACCAGGATGTGCCGCATGGTGGAGTCGAAGATCGGGTCGTACGCCGGCAGGATCGCCCCGCCGGGGATGCCGAACGCCACCTCGACGCCGAGCGCCTCCAGCGACTTCACCATCGACTCTGCCCCGGTCACCTCGACCGGCGCCGTGGCGGCCCCCGCGCCGCCCGCGGCCTGCGCGGGGCCGGAAGCTACCGGGGTCGCGGCGCCGTTGCCGGCGACGGTCGCGGCCGCGACGGGCGGCACCGCCGTGGCGGCGGTGGCCCGGGAGGCGAGGGTTTCAGGGGTGGGTCTCGTCATGGCGATCCAGCCTTCGCTCAGGTCGGTGTCCGGTCGGCACCACTTACCAGTTTGGGGCAACAAAAAAGCCCTCGTGCCAGATGCACGGGGCCAGCGCACTCTCCACGGAGAGTGCGCTCAGGAAAGTACTCGGAACGACCGGGTCGGCGACATGGGGCTAGCCTGACGCATCGCACGCGGCGAGTCAACTGGTCTCAGATCCTGGACCTGCCCGGGTGACCCGGCGACCGCGGCGCCGGCGGCCGACCGATCATGGGCGGGCGGGGGGCGGCCGGCGAGCTGATCGCCGCGAGACGGGCCTCCAGGTGTTCCGCCGGCACCGCCCGGCCCAGCAGCCACCCCTGCCCCCACCGGCAGCCGGCCGCCTCCACCGCCGCGAGCTGGGACTGCTCGGCGATGCCCTCCGCGATCACCTCGAGGCCGAGCCGGTGGCCGAGGTGCACGACCACGTCCACCAGCGGCGCCGCCGTGCCGGTGCGCTGCGACTGCGGCTCCGCCACCAGCCCCTGGTCGATCTTGAGGATGTCGACCGGCAGGTTGCGCAGCTGCCCCAGCGACGAGTAGCCGGCGCCGAAGTCGTCCAGCGCGATCCGCACGCCGGTCATCCGCAGCGCCCGCAGGCGGCGGACCAGCTCGTCCAGGTCCGTGGCGACGGCGTGCTCCGTCACCTCCAGCACCAGCCGCTGCGGCGGCACCCGGTGCGCCTCCAGCGCGTCGGCCACCTGCATGACGTACTCCGGCGAGTGCAGCTCCCGCGGCGAGACGTTGACCGACACCCACACGTCGTGGCCGTCCGCCAGCCAGCGGGAGAGCTGGTGGCAGGCCTGGTGCAGCACCCACGCCCCCAGCCGGGTGATCGACCCCGACTCCTCCGCGATCGGGATGAACTCCAGCGGCGACACCTGCCCGAGCGTCGGGTGGTGCCAGCGCAGCAGCGCCTCCGCACCCACCGGGCGCACCGACGGCACGGCCACCACCGGCTGGTACGCCAGGTGCAGCTCGCCGCGGTCCACGGCGCCGCGCAGCTCGTGCTCCAGCACCGTCCGGCGGCGCAGCTCCTGGTCGTACGCCATGTCGTACTGCTCGACCCGGGCCTTGCCGCGCTGCTTGGCGTAGCGCAGCGCGAGGTCGGCGTTGCGCAGCAGCGTCGGCACGTCGTTGGCGGTGGCGCAGCCGGCCAGGCCGATGCTCGCCGACATGAAGACGGTGCCCTGGGGCTGCTCGTAGGGGTGGCTCAGCACGGACAGCAGCCGCTCCGCGACGCGCTGCGCCTCGGGCGGGCGCGCCCACATCAGCACGGCGAACTCGTCCCCGCCCAGCCGGGCGGCCACGTCGCCCGGGCGCAGATTGTCCCGCAGCCGCTGGCCCACCTCGATGAGCACCTGGTCGCCGACGTCGTGCCCCCGCATGTCGTTGATGTTCTTGAACCCGTCGAGATCCATCCCGAGGAGCACGCAGGGCGGCCCGCCGACGGCTTGCGACCGCAGGGTGGCCAGCAGCCCGCGCCGGTTCGCCAGGCCGGTCAGCGGGTCGGTGTGCGCCAGCTCCCGGAAGTGCGCCTCGCTCTCCTGGAGCTGGCCGGCGAAGCGGCGCACGTCGCGCAGGGCGAGGTACTGCCGGGCGGCCATCGCGAACCCCTCCACGACGCCGGCGAAGACCGCGTGCTGGTCGTAGCTGCGCCCGCCGGCGACCCAGTGGAAGATCGCCGCGACCGACATGGCCAGCATGGGCAGGAACGCGAACGCCGTGCCGTTGCGCAGCACGTCGGTGTCGCAGTCCGCGGGGCGGTCCGCGCGCAGGGCGCCCGCCGCCACCGTGGCGAGCCCCACCGGGACCGCCAGCGCGCCCGCCCCGATCCACTGGGCCGAGCCCTGGCAGAGGCCGCCGGTGAGCGCCACGCCGGCCAGCGCCACCAGGCACACGCCGGCGGCCACCGCCACCACCCCGGTGCGCGGCCGGGCGCAGCGCAACACCGCGATGATCGCCAGGCCGACGGCGAGCGCCAGCCCGGCGGCCGGCAGCAGGACCGGCACGCAGGCGCGCGGCAGGTGCACGGTCAGCGCCGACGGGGCGGCCGACACCGACACCCAGCCCACGAACCACAGCGCCGCCGCGATGATCAGGCAATCCAGCACGTGCCGCATCACCGCGTGCAGGGTCGGCGCCACGCCGGGCAGCCGCAGCAGCCCGGTGAACAGCGCCAGCATCCCGACCCCGTTCGCGGCCGAGATGCCGGTGGCGAGCGTCATCCGGCCGGCCGAGGACCCGGGGGCCGCCGCCGGGAAGCTGGCCACCACGACGGCGGCCGCGCACGCGGCGACCAGCACCGCGCCGGCGGCGAGCGTCTGTTGCGCGTGCCGGGCGGCGCCCGTGCGCCGCCGGGCCGACCTGACGAGGACGGCGACGCCCGGAATGGCCAGGAGGGTGGCGGCGAGGGTCGCCAGCTCGACACCCGAAGGAAGGTGCACGCCCCAACTCTGCCGGATAATCGTTACGTTTGGGGGACAGCGGGGATGAGCTGCACAGGAATGGCATTCAGCCACAGGCGTCCCGCGTGGTGGACCGCCCGTTTTCCCGCACCCTGACGGTGCCACACTGGCAAGATGCCCGAACTGCGGTCTCGAACCTCCACGCACGGCCGGACCATGGCCGGCGCCCGCGCCCTGTGGCGCGCCACCGGCATGACCGACGACGACTTCGGCAAGCCGATCGTCGCCATCGCCAACAGCTTCACCCAGTTCGTCCCGGGCCACGTACACCTCAAGGACCTCGGCGGCCTGGTCGCGGACTCCATCGCCGAGGCGGGCGGGGTCGGCCGCGAGTTCAACACGATCGCGGTCGACGACGGCATCGCGATGGGCCACGCCGGCATGCTGTATTCGCTGCCCAGCCGCGAGTTGATCGCCGATGCGGTCGAGTACATGGTCAACGCCCACTGCGCCGACGCGCTGGTCTGCATCTCGAACTGCGACAAGATCACGCCCGGCATGCTGCTGGCCGCCCTGCGGCTCAACATCCCCACCGTCTTCGTCTCCGGCGGCCCGATGGAAGCCGGCAAGACCGTGGCGATCGAGGGCATCGTGCACTCGAAGATCGACCTGATCGACGCGATGATCGCCTCGTCCAACGACGCGGTGACCGACGCGCAGCTCGGCGAGATCGAGCGGTCCGCCTGCCCCACCTGCGGCTCCTGCTCCGGCATGTTCACCGCCAACTCGATGAACTGCCTCACCGAGGCCATCGGGCTGGCGCTGCCCGGCAACGGCTCCACCCTGGCGACCCACGCCGCCCGCAGGGCGCTGTTCCAGCGGGCCGGCGGACTCATCGTGGAGATCGCCAAGCGCTGGTACGAGGGCGACGACGCCTCCGTGCTGCCGCGGAACGTCGCCTCGCGGTCGGCGTTCGAGAACGCGGTGGCGCTCGACGTGGCCATGGGCGGCTCCACCAACACGGTGCTGCACCTGCTGGCCGCCGCGCGCGAGGCCGAGCTGGACTTCACGGTCGCCGACATCGACGAGATCTCCCGGCGGGTGCCGTGCCTGGCCAAGGTCGCCCCGAACTCGCCCCAGTACCACATGGAGGACGTGCACCGCGCCGGCGGCATCCCGGCCCTCCTGGGCGAGCTGTACCGGGGCGGCGCCCTGCGCACCGAGGTGCACGCCGTGCACTCCCCCACCCTGGCGGGGTGGCTCGCCGACTGGGACATCCGCGGCGGCTCGCCCGTGCCGGCCGCGGTCGAGCTGTTCCACGCCGCGCCCGGCGGGGTGCGCACCACCCAGCCGTTCTCCACCGAGAACCGGTGGTCCACGCTCGACACCGACGCGGCGGGCGGGTGCATCCGCGACGTCGAACACGCCTACTCGGCCGACGGCGGGCTGGCGATCCTCTTCGGCAACCTCGCTCCGGACGGCTGCGTCGTGAAGACCGCCGGCGTGTCCGCGGACTGCCTGACCTTCCGGGGGCCGGCCAAGGTGTACGAGTCGCAGGACGCGGCGGTCGAGGCGATCCTCGGCAAGCGGATCGTGGCCGGCGACGTGGTGGTCATCCGGTACGAGGGGCCGAGGGGCGGGCCGGGCATGCAGGAGATGCTGTACCCGACGTCGTTCCTCAAAGGCCGCGGGCTCGGCAAGGCCTGCGCCCTGCTCACCGACGGCCGGTTCTCCGGCGGCACGTCCGGGCTGTCCATCGGCCACGCCTCCCCCGAGGCGGCGGCCGGCGGGCTGATCGCGCTCGTCGAGGACGGCGACGAGATCGTCATCGACATCCCGCAGCGGTCGATCGAGCTGAACGTGCCGGCGGAGACGCTCCAGGCGCGCCGCATCACGCAGGAGAAGCGGGACCGGCCGTACACCCCGGTGGACCGGGACCGCCCGGTGTCCGCGGCGCTGCGGGCGTACGCCTCGATGGCGACCTCCGCCAGCGACGGCGCCTACCGCCACGTCCCGGCCTGACCCGCGCCACACAGCGCTCAGCCGTACTCCATGGCAGGAAAGATGCCATGGAGTACGGCTGAGCGGTTACCGCTGGTGGTTACTCGACCCGGACGTTGTCGATCGTGTGGGCGCCCGAGTTGAAGTACACGAACACCGCCCGCGCGTCGGCCAACGCGGCCGAGTCACAGCTCATCGCGCTGAGCAGGTCGATGTCAGCCGCGTAGGTGGAGTTCTGGCTCACCCACGTGAACGTCGACTGGCACCAGGTGAGCGCCGAGCCGGTCTGCACGGCGACCGCCACGTTCGTTCCCATCGCGGCGTCGGTGCGCAGGTCGTACTTGAGGCTGACCCGCGTCGACAGGTCCAGCGGCTCGGCCAGTGTCACGCCGAACCACCCGCCGTCGGCCGCGTTGACCCGCAGGCTGTGCGTGCCCGCGGTGGCGTACTCGGTGGACTGCGCCACCGTGCCCGCGTTCGTCTGCCAGCTCGCCGGGGCCCAACCCTGCGTGTCCTCCTCGAACGACGCGAGGGTCAGCGCGCCGGCCGGGTCGGGCTTCACGGTGACGGTCACGGTGGCCACGTTGGACAGCCGGCCCGCCAGGTCGCGCACGGTGTAGGACACGGTCGCCCGGCCCACGAAGCCCGCCACCGGCACGAACGTCAGCGCACCGGCGGCGGTGACGGTGAAGGTGCCCGCCGCCACGGTCGCCGTGCGCTGCTGGCCGGCCGTCGCCGGGTCGAGGTCCACGCTGCCCGCCCGGACCCGCGTGCGGTACGCGATGTCGTTCGCCACGGGCGCCACCGTCGCGGACTGCCCGAACTCGACGACCGCCGTGTCGTGGTCCGCGACCGGCGGCCGGGACCGCTGGCCGTAACGGATCTCGGACGCGGCGTTGGACAGGTTGGTGCACACCGGGCTCGGGCAGTAGACGGTGTGCCCGTCGTAGTCCGGGTACAGCGTGCCGTCGTCCTGGATCCCCGAGAGGATCCAGTAGAGGAAGCCGGTGCCGCCGCTGGAGATGACCGCGTCGGTCCACTCCTTGTAGACGGTGTTGCGGACGGCCTTGTCGTGCTGGCCGAACTCGCCCAGCATCACCGGCTTGCCGATGCGCTTCGCCTCGGCGCTGTGCCGCCGGATCCAGTCCGTACCCCAGGCGGCGTCCTTGCCCCACGCGTCGGGGTAGAGGTGGTACGACATCACGTCGATCGCCGGCAGCGCGGCGAACCGGACCGTGTCCACGCCCTCGCCGCAGTTGAGCGTCCAGTCGGTGCTGGCCGGGTCGTCGCAGAAGAAGCCCTCGTCACCGACGCTGACCAGGTGCTTGCGGTCCAGCGACTTGATGTACCGGCTCATCTCGTCCGCCCAGGACGTCAGGACGTCCGTGGAGCAGGTGGGCGACGGCGGGTACACGCCGGACCCCTTGCACCGGGGCTCGTTGCCGAGCTCCCAGGTCATCACCGTCGGGTCGTCGGCGTACCGCACGCCGGTGATGGAGTTGGTGCGGTTCAGGACGTGCGCGATCCAGTCCTTGTACCAGCCCTTGATGACCTCGTCGGTGTAGAAGTCGTCGTGGTATTGGCCGCCGCGCCAGCGCACGTACTGGTCCATGCCGCCGAAGTCGCGCCAGTTGTTGGTCAGCGGGATGACCAGCTTGACGCCGGCCGCCTTCGCCGCCGCGAGGACGTAGTCCAGGCGCTGCAGGCCGTTCTCGCCGTCGTTGTAGGCCGGCTTGGTGCCGTCCCAGTACTGGAAGTAGACGCCATCCTGGATCCCGGCCACCGAGTTCGTGCCGTCGGCGTTGCCGATGTCGATGAAGCCCCAGGTGCGCATCACCGGGAAGCCGGCGGCCTTGGCGTCGGCGAAGACGTCGTCGACCATCGTGCGCGACTTGTACATCAGGTAGTAGTTGTTGGTCCCGCCGAAGCGGAACTTCTGGCCGTCGAGCTTCAGGGTCGCGCCGTGCCTGGTGACGAAGCCACCGGTGGACCCTTGCTCCTGGGCGAGCGCCGGGGTGGCGCCGGCCACGGCCAGCAGGCCGGCCAGCGCCACCACGGCGCCGGCGAGGCGTCTGTTCATGGGTGGTTCTCCTTCGCAGGAGGGGGCCGCCGTTGGTGGCGGCGGCGTCGGGGGATGGGAGGAGGGGAGGAGGGGAGGTTGGGTGGAAATGAATGGTGAGAGCCGTCGGTTCGGGTGAGAGCCGTCAGGTCAGGCGGTGGACGGCGGGGTGGTGCGCCAGCGCGGCGGCACCGAGCAGGCCGGCGTCGTTGCCGAGCACGCTGGCGTGCACGCGGACCCGCCGCACGAAATCCAACCCGGCCAGCTCGGACACCGCCGCGCGGATCGGGTCGAAGAGCAGTTCCCCCGTCTGGGCCACGCCGCCGCCGACCACGACGTCGTCCAGGTCCACCAGCGCCGCCGCCGAGACGATCGCGGCGCCGACCGCGGCACCGGCGCGGGCGAACGCCGCCGCGGGCACCGGGTGGCCG
>DASQDS010000559.1:0-8939 GCA_035634075.1 Pilimelia sp.
GGGGCCAGTTTCAGCGCCGTCGACTACGGCCAGCTCGGTACGCCCGCCAACCCGTGCGGTGATCCGCCCGGCGGCGCGATGACCCCGCCGACCGCCGAGGGCGGTGCACTGCGGTCGCAGGACGTGCTCACCGGCACCGACCCGACCGGGCTGGACGGCACCATCCTGCGGCTCGACGCCACAACCGGCGCGGCGGCTGCCGGCAACCCGCTGATCAGCAGCGCGGACCTGAACACCCGGCGGATCGTGGCACACGGCACGCGCAATCCCTTCCGCTTCGCGTTCCGGCCCGGGACCGACGAGCTGTGGTTCGGCGATGTCGGCTGGAACGTCTGGGAGGAGGTCAACCGGCTGCCCAGCCCGGCGTCGTCGGTGCGCAACTACGGCTGGCCGTGCTACGAGGGCACCGGTCGGCAGAGCGGGTACGACAGCGCCAACCTGAACCTGTGCGAAGGGCTCTACGCCGGCGCGGGACAGACCGGGCCGCACTACGCGTACAACCACAGCGCGAAGGTCGTCGCGGGCGAGACCTGCCCGAGCGGCGGCTCCTCCAACTCGGGGGTCGCGTTCCACCCGTCCAGCGGCGGCAGCTACCCGGCGGCCTACCGCGGTGCGATGTTCTTCGCCGACTACTCCCGCGACTGCATCTGGGCGATGCTGCCGACCACGGCGGGCGGCGTGCCCGACCCGGCGAACATCCTCACCTTCGGCGCGGCGGCCGGCAACCCGGTGGACCTGGCGACCGGCCCCGGGGGAGACCTGTACTACGCGGACGCGGGCGGCTTCGTGCGCCGGATCCGGTACTTCCCGAACAACCGCCCGCCCACCGCCGTCCTGCAGGCGAACCCGACCTCCGGCACGCCGCCGCTGACCGTGGCCTTCGACGCCCGGTCGTCGTCGGACCCGGACCCGGCCGACGCCGGCCTGCTGCGCTACGAATGGGACTTCACCTCCGACGGTACGGTCGACGCGACCACGCCGACGGCCTCGCACACCTACCCGGCGGGTGGGCCGTACACCGCGCGCCTGCGGGTGGTGGACAGCGCCGGGGCGGAGGACGTCGAGACGGTGGCCATCCAGACGGGCAACACCGCGCCGACCGCCGTCATCGACACCCCGGCCGCGTCGCTCACCTTCGCCGTCGGTGACACGATCAGTTTCTCCGGCCACGCCACCGACCCGCAGCAGGGCAACCTGCCCGCGTCGGCGTTGCGCTGGCAGCTGATCCAACACCACTGCACCACCGCCACCGCCTGCCACGAGCACCTCGTGCGGACGTGGGACGGGGTGGCGTCCGGCTCCTTCCCGGCGCCGGACCACGAGTACCCGTCGCACCTGGAGCTGACCCTCACCGCGACGGACGCCGGCGGGCTCACCCACGTCAGCAGCCGCCGGCTGAACCCGAAGACCGTCGCGCTGACGTTCGCCAGCAACCCCGCCGGGCTCCAACTGGCGGTCGGCAGCGCGGCCGGCACGGCGCCGTTCACCCGCACGGTCATCCAGGGCTCGGCCAACTCGGTCAGCGCGGTGACCCCGCAGACCGTCGGCGGCACGACGTACGTGTTCAGCAGCTGGTCGGACGGCGGCGCGCAGACCCACGTCATCACGGCGCCGAGCACCCCGACGACGTACACGGCGACGTTCACGGGCACCTCGGCGGTGCAGCGGCTGCCGCAGTCGCAGTTGTCGGTCCGGTCGGTCAGCAGCCAGGAGACCTTCCTGGTGAACGGCCGGGGGGCCAACATGCTCGACGGCAACGCCAGCACCGTGTGGAGCAGCCGGCTCCTGCCGACGGCCGCGATGCCGCACGAGGTCCAGCTCGACCTCGGCGCGAGCCACAACGTCAGCCGGCTGTACTACCTGGCGCGGCAGAGCAGCGGCGGGCGGATCGCGGCGTACGAGGTGTACGTGTCGGCGGACGGCGTCACCTGGGGCAGTCCGGTCGCCACGGGCACGTTCGCCGACGTAGCCACCGAGCAGACGGTGAGCTTCCCGGCCAAGCCCGGCCGGTACCTGCGGCTCCGGGCGCTCAGCGCCACCGGCGGCGGTCCGTGGGCGACCATCGCCGAGCTGAACGTCGGGGTCACGGCACCGGCCCGCTGAGCCGGGTCGGGCCCGCGCGGTGACGTCCCACCGCGCGGGCCCGGCCGGCTTGGTTCCGCTCAGTCCATCTCGAACGATCCCGCGTCGCAGATCGCCGTGCCGTTGCGGTCGCCGTCGTGCGGCCGCGAGATGCCCCGCTGGTCCCTGGCGGGGCAGTCGAACACGGGGTTGGAGGTGCTGAAGCTCGCGGCGTCCATCGCGGGGCTGCCGCCGAAGAGCTGGCGGGTCAGGGTCGGCCCGAAGTTGGCCGTCAGCGGGCCGACGCGGGGGTCGATCGGTGCGTTGACGTCCCAGCTGACCTGATCGGACAGCTGGGGACCGTCGATGGTGTCCTGGATGTCGCAGGGGCCGTTGATGAGCCCGATGACGTTGTTGCGGTACGAGGTGAACTGTCCCGCGCTCGGGCTGTGGCAGTCCGGCGTGCGGTCGGCCGTCGACCGGTTGTCGGTGTTGGCGGCCAGGATGGTGCCGCCCATCGCGACCCGCCCGCCGCCGACGTTGGAAATGCCGCCGCCGAACCGTTGCACGTCTGCGCCGCCGGGCATGTTGGCCTGGTTGCCGACGATCGTCGAGTAAGAGATGTTGAGGGTGCCCTGCGAGGCGGTGCCCTGGTTGCGGATCCCGCCGCCGCTGTTCTTGGCAGAATTGCCGCTGATCGTGCTGTTGACGATCGTGACGTCGCCGGCGCCGTTGTTGATGCCGCCGCCGCGCAGGGCGAAGTTGTTGCTGATGGTGCTGCGCTCGACGATCAGCCAGCCGGTGTCGAAGTTGTAGATGCCGCCGCCGGTGGCGGTCACGCCCCCGCCGCCGAAGCCGGACAGGTTGCGGTTGTTGTCCACCGTGCTCTCGGACAGGGTCAGCGACCCGGCGTTGGCGATACCGCTGCCCTGCAGCGTCGTCACGTTGTCGCGGACGATCACGCGGTACAGCGATACAGAACCGCGGCGGATGAGAATGGCGCCGCCCGTGCCGAACGAGGGCATCTCGGACTCGCCGCCGTTGGTGAGGGTCACGTTGGACAGGCCGACGCTGATGTCGTCGGCATTGACTTCCAGGATCGAGGCGAATCGCCCGCCGTCGATCACGGACTGCGTCGAGCCGGTGGCGCCGATGATGGACAGGCTGCTGGTGATGTCCAGGTCGCGGGAGTTGTCCCCGTCCATGGTCTGTGGCTGTTCCACGCCATCCGCCCAGCCGATGCGGTACCTGCCGCCCTGCAGGCGGATCTGGTCCGGCTCGGGCGTGGCGTTGGCCTGCTGGATCGCCGCCCGCAGCGAGCAGTTGCCGGTGAACGTCCGGCAGATGCCGTCGGCGAGGTTGTTGTCCGAGCGGTCGCTGAAGCTGTTCACGGTGAAGCTTGCGGCGAACGCCGCGTCGGAGCGCACGGTGGGGCCGACGAGGCCCCCGACCAGCACTGCCACGGACATGAGAATCAATCGACGTCTCACTATGTTGCCTCTCGGGTAGGGGTCCGAAGCAGCGACCGTATCGACGTCCGCGATGATCGACGCGGCCTTTCGGGCACCCGAACGGGCGGCGGACCCAGGCGTGCAGCGCAGCGCCGGGCCTGCGCGGCGGCATCCGCCGCGCAGGCCCGGCCAGCTGTGTCGGGACCGTCAGCCGATCTCGAACGATCCCGCGTCGCAGATCGCGCTGCCGTTGAAGTCGCCGTCGCGCGGGCGCGAGGTGGCCCGCTGGTCGGTGGCGGGGCAGTTGAACAGCGTCGAGGAGGTACCGGAGCTCGCCCAGTCCATCGCCGGGCTGCCGCCGAAGAGCTGGCGGGTCATGGTCGGCCCGCCGTTGGCCGCCAGCGCGCCGACCCGGGGGTCGAGCGGTGCGTTGACGTTCCGGCTGACCCGGTCGAACAGCTGGGTACCCCAGATGGTGTCCTGCACGTCGCATGGGCCGTTGATGAGCCCGATGACGTTGTTGCGGAACGAGGTGAAGCGGAAGGTCTCCGGGCTGTGACAGTCCGGGGTGCGGTCGGACGTCGACCGGTTGTCGGTGTTGGCGGCAAGGATGGTGCCGCCCATGTTCACCTGACCGCCCACGTTGGCGATGCCGCCGCCGACCCGTTGCGCGTCAGCGCCGCCCGGCATGTTGGCCTGGTTGCCGACGATCGTGGAGAACGCGATGTTGAGGATGCCCTGCGCGCCGGTGCTGTTGCCCTGGTTGCGGATGGCGCCGCCGCTGTTCATCGCCGAGTTGCCGCTGATCGTGCTGTTCGTGATCGTGACGTTCCCGGCGCTGTTGTTGAGCCCGCCGCCGCGCAGGGAGAAGTTGTTGCTGATGGTGCTCCGGTCGATGGTCAGCCAGCCGGTGCTGTAGTTGAAGATGCCGCCGCCGGTGGCCGTCACGCCCCCGCCGCCGAGGGTGGACAGGTTGCGGTTGTTGTCCACGGTGCTCTCGGACAGGGTGAGCGTCCCGGCGTTGGCGATGCCGCTGCCCTGCAGCGTCGTGACGTTGTCGCGGACGGTCACGCGGTGCAACGACACCCAGCCGGTCCGGATCAACATGGCGCCGCCCACGCCGAACCGGGGTGTCTCGGACTCGCCGCCGTTGGTCAGGGTCACGTTCGACACGTTGACGTTCGGGTTCCCGGCGTGGATCTCCAGGATTCGGGCGTACCGTCCGCCGTCGATCACCGACCGCGTCGCGCCGGTGGCGCCGACGATGGACAGGCTGCTGGAGACGTCCAGGTCGCGGGAGTTGTCCGTGTCGATGCTGGCGGGTTGCTCCACGCCGTCCACCCGGCCGAGGCGGTACGTGCCGCCCGACAGCCGGATTTCGTCCGTGCCAGGCGTGGCGTTGGCCTGCTGGATCGCCGCCCGCAGGGAGCAACTGCCGCTGGATGTCCGGCAGATGTTGTCGGCGAGGTTGTTGTCGGGGCGGTCGTTGAAGCTGTTCACAGTGAAGCTGGCGGCGAACGCCGCGTCGGCCAGCACGATCGGGCCGACGAAGCCGCCGGCCACGACCGCCACGGACATCAGAATCGTTCGACGTCTCACAATCCATCGCCTTTCGGGGGTGGGGGTTTCCGAAGCAGCGACCGTATCGACGTTCGTGATCATCGGCGCTCCCTTTCGGGCACCCGAACGGGTGGCGGAAACGGACGCACGGCGCACCGCCGACCGGGCCCGGTGTCGGGCGCGGTGTCGTGCCCGCCGGCCTGACCGTTGCCGGGCGAGGTGTGCCGGCGATCGCCTATTGACCTGAGGGCACAGACGACTCGCGGCGCCGCGGCCGGCTTCGGCCATCCTCTTGCCACGGTCGGCCGGCTTTCGGCCGCGCTTACGCCCCGCTGCCGGCCGTGGCGGGCGGCGTCCGGTCCGGCGTTGGGTTGACGTACGGGAGGCGCGCTTCTAACGTTGGGATCAATATCCGTTAGACGACGTGCCTTCCACCGGAGTGTTCGCGGCGCCGGTCGGCGCTCGCGGGCCGCCGCGCTCGTGCGTGTTCGGCGCCCGTCCGCCGCCGCCGGCCGGCAAGCTGAACCCGAGCACACCTGACGAAGGGCAGACCACATGCTTCCCGGTACACACGAGTCGTATTGGATGGAATCAGCGCCGGGGACGGCGTACCCGCCGCTTTCCGCGGACCTGACCGTGGACGTGCTGGTCGTCGGCGGCGGCATCGCCGGCGTCAGCGCGGCCTGGGAGCTCACCGAGGCCGGGCTCGGCGTCGCGCTGCTGGAGGCGGATCGGGTGGCGGCCGGCGTCACCGGTTACACCACGGCCAAGCTGTCCTCGCAGCATTCGCTGATCTACGCCCACCTCAACACTTCGCTCGGGGCCGACGCGGCCCGGCTCTACGCGCAGTCGCAGCAGCAGGCGGTGGAGCGGGTCGCCGCGGTGGCGGCCCGGCTGGGCATCGCCTGCGACCTCGAGCGGCTGCCGGCGTTCACGTACGCGGAGGCACCCGACCGGCTGGACGCGATCCACGCCGAGGTCGCGGCGGCGACCGAGGCGGGCCTGCCGGCGTTTTTCGTCACGGAGACCGGATTGCCGTTCGGAGTCGCCGGCGCGATCCGGGTCGAGGACCAGGCCCAGTTCCATCCCCGCAAGTACCTGCTGGGGCTCGCCGAGGACCTGACGCGCCGCGGCGGCCTGATCTTCGAGCGCACCCGCGCGGTCGGGCTGGACGAGGGTGACCCGTGCACGGTCACCACGGAGGCCGGGCCGACCGTCACCGCCCGGCAGGTCATCATCGCCACGCACTACCCGGTCTTCGACCGGGCGTTGCTGTTCGCCCGCCTGGAGCCGCGCCGCGAACTCGTCGTGGCGGCACCGATCGCCGCCGACCGCGACCCGGCCGGCGTGTACCTCACCCCCGAGCAGAACACCCGGTCCGTGCGCACCGCCCCGTACCGGGACGGGCAGCGCCTGCTCATCGTCACCGGCGAACACTTCACGCCCGGCTCCGGCGACCCGACCGACCAGTGGGAACAGCTCATCGCCTGGACGCAGGAGCGGTTCCCCGGCGTCGAGGTGGCGTACCGCTGGGCCACCCAGGACAACACCTCGACCGACCGGGTCCCGTTCATCGGGCCCTTCCACGCCGGCGCCCGCAACGTCTACGTCGCCACCGGGTTCGGCGGGTGGGGGATGAGCTCCGGCGCCCTGAGCGGCCAGCTCCTGGCCGCCACCATCACCGGCACCGAGCTGCCCTGGACCGACCTCTACGACCCGCGCCGGCTGCACCCGGTGCGCGAGGCGGGCCCGCTGCTGAAGCTCCAGGCCAAGGTCGCCGGCCACTTCATCGGCGACCGGGTGCGCGCGTCCCACGTCGACTCCGTGGCCGACATCGGGCCCGGCTCGGGCGCCGTCCTGCGCGTCGCGGGGGAGCGGTGCGCCGTCTACCGCGACGAGGCCGGCACCGTGCACGCCGTGTCGGCGCGCTGCACGCACCTCGGCTGCATCGTCGCATTCAACGACGCGGAGACCGCCTGGGAGTGCCCCTGCCACGGCTCGCGGTTCGCGGTCGACGGTTCCGTCATCCAGGGCCCGGCGAACCGGCCGCTGGAACGCAAGGACCTGCCGGCGTAAGAATGTCGAAAGCATTCCGGTCCGCCGACGGCGCTGGCAGCTCGGTACGTTCGCGGTGATGGCACAGCGAATCCTGGTGGTGGACGACGACCCGACCGTCAGCGACGTCGTCCACCGCTACCTGGAGCGGGCGGGCTACGAGGTGCTGCCGACGGGCGACGGACCCGCCGCCCTGGCCGCCATGGCGCAGGGCGCTCCCGACCTGGTGGTGCTCGACCTCATGCTGCCCGGCATGGACGGGCTGGAGGTGTGCCGGCAGCTGCGGGCGCTGGCACCGCACCTGCCGATCGTCATGCTGACCGCCCTCGGCGAGGAGTCCGACCGCGTGGTCGGCCTGCAGATGGGCGCGGACGACTACGTCACGAAGCCGTTCTCGCCCCGTGAGCTCGTGCTGCGGGTGCAGTCCGTGCTGCGCCGGGTGACCGCGCTGGCCCAGGCGCCACCGCCGGTGGAGGTGCTGCACGACGGGCCGCTCGCGGTCGATGTGGGCCGCCGGGTGGCCAGCCTGCACGGCCGGCAGCTCACCCTGACCGTCCGCGAGTTCGACCTGCTGCTGTTCCTGTTGCGGCACCCGTCGACGGTCTGGTCCCGGGCGGACCTGCTGGAGCGGGTGTGGGGGTGGGACTTCGGCGACCAGTCGACGGTCACCGTCCACGTCCGGCGGTTGCGCGAGAAGGTGGAGGACGACCCGGCGCGACCCCACCGGATCGCCACGGTCTGGGGCGTCGGCTACCGCTACGACGGCAGCGGGGTCGCCGCCGCGCCGGCCGGGCCGCCCGGTCCGACCCGTGCGTGACGCCCTGCTGATCGCCAGCGCCGCCTTCGCCGCCAGCGGGCTGGTCGGGCTGGTCGGGGCCCTGCTGCTGCGGGCCCTGCGGGGACGGTCGATCACCGTCCACATCTGTGTGCTCATGACGATCACCGTGGTGGCGGTGGCGGCCAGCGTCGTGGTGGTCGCCCAGGCGATGTTCCTGTCCCCGCACGACCTGCGGGTGGTGCTGACAACGGTGATCTCCGCCGCCGCCGTCAGCCTCGCGGTCGGCTGGACCTACGGTCGCCGGCTGGCCGCCGCCGCCGTGTGGGCCGACCGGGCGCGGGCGCGGGAGCGGCAGCTCGAGGCGGCCCGCCGCGACCTCGTGGCCTGGGTGTCGCACGACCTGCGGACGCCGTTGGCGGGCCTGCGGGCCATGGCTGAGGCGCTCGAGGACGGTGTCGTGCAGGACGGCACGGTGCTGGAGTACCACCGGCGGATCCGGGTGCAGGCCGACCGGATGGCGCAGCTGGTGGACGACCTGTTCGAGCTGTCCCGCATCACCGCGGGCGCGCTGCGGCTCTCGCCGTCGTCCGTGCCGCTGGGGGAGGTGGTCTCCGACGCGATCGCCTCGGCGGCGCCGCTGGCGGCCAACCGCGGCATCCGGCTGGTCGCCCCCGAGACGGGCTGGCCCGCGGTGACCGCCAGCGAGCCGGAGCTGGCCCGGGTCGTCGCGAACCTCCTCGTGAACGCCGTGCGGTACACGCCGGCGGACGGCACGGTCACGATCGACGCCGGCCGCGACGCCGACAGCGTGTGGTTCGCGGTCGCGGACACGTGCGGCGGCATCCCGGACGGCGACCTGCCGCGCGTGTTCGACATCGCGTTCCGCGGGGAGCGGGCCCGCACCCCGCGCGAGGCCACCGGCGCGCGCCAGCGGGAGGAGCCGGGTGGTTCCGGCGGGCTGGGCCTGGCGATCGTCCGCGGGCTCGTCGATGCCCACGGCGGGCGGGTGCACGCCCGGAACCTGCGCGACGGCT